>JACPBT010000031.1:0-956 GCA_016180145.1 Candidatus Woesearchaeota archaeon
ATAAAAAGGGAAAAAATGCATACGTGCGAAAGGTGCAGGTAGAAGTCAGACAGATGATTTCAAGCAATGCAGGTTACCATAACTACCCAGCGACAGTAACTACCACACGATATGCATAAGCAACTACAGCATAGCTTTCACGCTTAACTTGGAATTGCCGACATTTACAAAAACATTTAAAGCAAAAGCAATAAGCTTAATACAATGGACTTTACCGAAAAGCTAAGGCAGGCGGCAGAAGAGAAAAACAGCATAATATGCCTCGGAATAGACCCTGTCCTTGAGAAAATACCGGTAAAAGAGCAAAGCCCTGAAAAGAAGATAGCAAAATTCTGCACAGAGCTGGTAGAGGCAACGGAAAAAGGCATATCGGCAGCAAAGCCAAACTACGCCTACTTCGCACAATACGGATTCCCAGGGCTAAGGGCGCTGAAGAAAGTAATAATAATGTGCAAAAACAAAAAGCTGCCGGTAATACTTGACGCAAAAAGGGGCGATATAGGAAAAAGCAGCGAAGCATACGCCAAAGAAGTTTTTGAATTCTGGAAAGCAGACGCAGTAACGGTAAGCCCCTACATGGGAACAGACAGCATTGAGCCGTTTTTAAGGTATGCAGGCAAGGGAAAGGGAACTTACGTTCTTGTAAGGACATCCAACCTGGGAGCAAAGGACTTTCAGGACAAAGGAAAACTGTATCTGGAGGTAGCCAGAAAGGTTGCAGAATGGAAAACAGGAGCGGTAATCGGGGCAACGAGCCTAAAGGAACTTGAGGAAACGGCAAAAATTGTTAACGGCCCAATGCTTATACCCGGAGTCGGGGCACAGGGAGGAAGCGCAGAAGAAGCTGCAAACGTGCTAAGAAAATACGGCGACATAAAAATACACAGGATAAACAGCAGCAGCGGAATAAGCTACGCCTACGAAAAATACGGAGGAAACCATGCAGAGGCTGCTGC
>JACPBT010000031.1:989-5621 GCA_016180145.1 Candidatus Woesearchaeota archaeon
GAGGGCTGACGAGTTTAACGAGCTTAACAAGAGCCTCACCAGACTTGAACAGGCTTTCCTGGCAGATAAAGAAGCGTTTGCAAGTTTGTTTAGAAATTTGACTATGGGACGGAAAAAAGGAAATGAGGCTGCGAGTTCGGTGAGAAATAAAGTGGCAGAATTAACAAGTAAAACACAAACAGCTAAAGAAAAATGCAATACCCTTTTAGACATGCAAAAGGATATGCAAGCCATAAGAAAAATTATGAATGAGCAAGCCATTGCCACGATAGGGCCCACTTTTGCCAATATTCAGAATGAAATCCCAGAGATTGCCGAATCTCTTCAAGATATTGAGACACAACTCCAGACTGCCGGCAATATGCTTATACGTTTAGCCATGGCACAAATCGGAGCGAATACCCCTTCATTTTTGGAGGCGTTTACACTGCTGAGAAAGTCATTTGATGAGTTTGCAGAAAAAACAGCGATAACTTTAGTGGCTATTAGGACGATTGAATCACTGGTTTTGGGCGCATACGCAGAGATTTTCAGGAGTTACCGGGAATCAATCGGCAAAAAAGTGCGCTGGCCAAACAGGAGCTAAATGGCGGGGATTTCTGGCGTAGAAAAGATTAAGCTATAAGCGAAAGATATTCCACCTTATGGGCCTTTCTAAGTTCACGAAGCGCTGAGCTGGTTATGAACATTGCGAAAATGCCTGCAATGCCAGCCCTTGCCTGAGCGCAGATGCTCACAAGAGCTGAAAAGGTTGCCCCTGCCCTGATAACATCATCAACGATAAGAACAGTGTCGCTTTTCCTAAGAAGATGCTTTGGAAGGAAGAAAGGCGAACTGACAGGCCTGCTGCCACTGCTTTTTGAAACATAATGGTCAGTGAAAGAAACCTCCTGAGTGAGCTTGGCATAAACAAAACGGACACCAAGAAGACAGGCAATTGCCTGAGCAATTGGAATCCCGTCAACAGCAGCAGTAAGAACAACACTAACCTTAGAATCCAACTTCCTTGTTGCCTGAAATGCAATAACATTCAGGAGAAAAGGCCGGGAAAGAATGTCAGAAGTGACAATATACCTGCTGCCCTCAAGCTTTGAGGACTCAAGAACTTTTGGAAGGTAATTTTTTATGAATAGGCTGACAAGCTGCTCAGCTCTCTCAAACTTAGGGAGGACATAGCCGTTAATGTAGCGGTTAAGAACACCTGCAGGAAGCCCAAGCTCGTGAGAAAGCTGCCTGAAAGTCCTGCTCTGCTGAAAGTCCTGCTCTGCTTCATAGCCTTAAGACAGTCAACAGCAAGAAGCTTAACCTTAGTCTCTTCAAGGGCATTCATAAGCGTTACAGGAGCATGCACAAAACCTATATAAACCATTCCCTTTTTGCCCTTACTGAAAGAAAAACGATTCTCAGGCAGATACCAATGAACACCATAATTGTAGGGGCATACTGGGGAGATGAAGGCAAAGGCAAGATAGTTGACCTGCTGGCGGCTGACTCAGACTGGGTAGTGCGGTATAATGGCGGAGACAATGCAGGGCATACGCTGGTTGTTGAAGGGAAGAAGGTGGTGCTGCATGTGCTGCCGGCAGGCGTGCTTCAGGGAAAGAACGCAGCAATAGGACCAGATGTGTTCTTCAACCCGGAAAGCTTCCTAAATGACATCAAGGCAGTAGAGGAAAGCGGATTCAGAATAAAAGGAAGAATAGTGGTGGACGAAAGGGCGCACATCATAATGCCATATCACATAATGCTGGACGGAAAAAACGAGGAAAAAACAGGCATAGGAACAACAAAAAGGGGCATAGGGCCGACAGCAAAAGACAAGGCAGAAAGGACTACGGACTTAACAGTATCAGACATGATACACAGCGGATTCAGGGAAAAAATAAAACAGGCCGTTGAGGCAAAAAAGGATGAGCTGCTCACAAAAGGGATAATGAAATCAAAGTATGAAAGCGAGGGATATGCGCAAAAGATTTACGAAACATACTCACAGCATGCTGAAAAAATAAGGAACTACGCAGGAGAATCAACTTACCTTCTCAATGATGAGATGCAGAACGGAAAAACACTGCTGCTTGAAGGGGCGCAGGGAAGCCTGCTTGACATAGTGCACGGAACAAGGCCGTATGTGACATCATCAAACTGCACAGCAGGAGGGGCAGCTGCAAACCTCGGAATAAACACAAGAAAATTCAAAGTAACAGGAATAGCAAAAGCCTACCCGACAAGAGTCGGCGAGGGACCATTCCCTACAGAACTCGGAAGCTACGAAAACGCAAAGAAAGAGGAAAAAGGGAAACCGCTCACAGCAGCTGAGAGAAAAAAGGCGCTTGACGGAGACGAGGAAATTCTCGGAAGATGGATACGGCAGGACGGGGCAGAATACGGAGCAACAACAGGAAGGCCGAGAAGAACAGGACACCCGGACTTTGTAGCGCTCAGGTATTCTGCAATGATAAACGGAACAGACGAATGGGCAATAACAAAAATTGACATCCTCGGAGGAAAAACCTTCAAGGCAGCGGTGGCGTATAAAAAAAACGGCACAACAACAAGGAAATTCCCATTCAAACTGGAAGGATGGCAGCCGGTCTACGGAGAAAAAACATACTTCTGGAAAGCAATGACCGAACAGGACTGCACGGAAGCAGTAAAAAAGGGATACGACGCGCTGCCGCAGGGAATGAAGGAATACATAAAGGAAATGGTAAGATACACAAAAGTGCCAGTAAGCATGGTTTCAATAAGCCCGCAAAGGGAAATAACAGTAATTAAGGACGTGCTGAAAAGGACAAGTGAGTATTTAAAATGAAAGACACACAGCAGATAAAGACTGCAATAATAAGCTGCTACGACAAGCAGGGGCTGAATGAGTTTGCTTCGGAACTTGCCATGACAATCCCGGACATAAGAATATACAGCAGCGGAGGAACATACAGGCAGATACAGGAAGCTGCAAAAGGAAAAGTAACAGAAATAGCGGCATACACCGGATTCCCCGAAATGCCTTCCGGACTGGTAAAAACACTCCACCCAAAAGTGCACGCAGGCATACTCGCAGACAAAAACGACGCAAAACAGGCAGAATACCTGAAACAGAACGGAATAGAAACCTTTGACATGGTGATTGTCAACTTATACCCGTTTGAAAAGGCGGTTGCTGAAGGGGCGGACATGGAAGAAGCAAGAAAAAACATAGACATAGGAGGGGTAAGCCTCATAGAAGCAGCAGCAAAAAATTTCAAGAGAGTGACTGTGGTGTGCGATGCAAAGGACTACGGCAGGGTGATGGAAGAAATAAAAAAAGGCGGGGTAAGCGGCAAAACAAGGCTTGAACTCGCAAAAAAGGCGTTCAAATACCTTGCACAATACCTCAAGGCAGTAAGCAGCTACTTTGAGGCGGCAAAATGACCGACTACAGGAAAAAATACAAGGAAATCGCAAACGACCACTTTCCTGAAGAAATCAGCATAAAAATCGGCGGACAGACGCTGCGCTACAAAAAAAGAAAATGGAACTTTGAGGAAGAAGAAACCGGGCTGCGATACGGCGACAACCCCGGACAGGAAGCAGCACTTTACGAACTAACAGAAGGAAACCTGAAAATTGCGGGCTGCGAATACGCAACACCAAAAGACGCAATAATAAGCAACATAACAGAAAAAGAACTCACAGAAACAGGAAAACACATAGGCAAAAGCAACCTGACAGACGTTGACGCAGCACTGAACATACTCAAATACTTTGACGAGCCAACAGCAGTAATAATGAAACACAACAACCCAAGCGGAGTGGCAAGCAGAACAACAATAAAGGAAGCCTACCTTGAAGCAAACTTCGCAGACAGAATAGCAGCATTCGGAGGAGTGCTTGTGGCAAACAGAAAAATAGACAAAGGCACAGCAGAAGAAATCGCAAAAAACTACCTTGAAGTCGTTGCAGCGCCAGACTACGACAGGGAAGCGCTTGAAATGCTTGAATCACGAAAGAACATGAGAATAATAAGGATAAAAAAGCTTGAAGAACTCCAAAGATACAGAAAAAAAAGAGTGATTGAATTCAAGGCACTGATGGACGGAGGAATAATAATACAACAATCACCTGACAACGAACTCAAAAAAGAAGATATTGCAGGCGCCGAAGCTGAATACGAAGGCAAAAAATACGCGATTGCAAGAAAACCCGCACAGAGAGAAACCGAAGACATGCTATTCGCCTGGAAAGTCCTGCAGGGCGTAATATCAAACTCAATGGTGTTCGCAAAAGACAAAACAACAGCAGCAATAGGAGCAGGAGAGCAGGACAGAGTCGGGGCAACAGAACTCGCAATAGTAAAAGCATACAAAAAAATGGCAGACAAAATAAGCTTCCAAAGGCACGGAAAGCCACTATGGGAACTGAACGACCAGAAAAAAAGGCATGAAATAGAAAAAGAAGTCGCAGAAAAAAAAGCCGGACTAAAAGGAGCAGCACTCGCATCAGACGGCTTCCTCCCATTCAGGGATACAGTGGACGTGGCAGCAAAAGAGGGAATAACAGCAATAATCCAGCCCGGAGGCTCAACAAGAGACTACCAAAGCATAGAAGCATGCAATGAATACGGGATGACAATGGTGTTTACGGGAAAGAGGG
>JACPBT010000032.1 GCA_016180145.1 Candidatus Woesearchaeota archaeon
CACGCCATTAATCGCGTTGGAAGTATTCACAAGTCTTCATCCGCCATGTCAAGACCCCTCAAGAACGCAGCCTCAGCAGCGCTTATCTCATCGTCCTCAAGGTATTTCTCATAGTTCTGATAAAAATCGTCTTCGCTCTCCTCCCAGAAGTTGTCTTCCAACTCAAATTTTCTCTGACGCCTGTATTCAAAAGGTTCCATACCGTATCACCCCCCAAATTTTTACTATTTACCTTACAAGCTTTTAGAAAGCATAAGGGTATGAATAGTTTACCCTTGCATTATGCATATGGATATACAGCAATATAAAATTTATAAAAGCTATAAATTTTATAAATATGCAAGCAAAGGGCGCAGCAGTATAACCTACGCTAAGGTCATTTACCAGACTTCCTGCGCGCATAAAATACAGGATTTTTAAACCTGCAAAACTCCTCAGGGCACTTGACACGCAGGTCCTGATAGTAAGCAGGATTATTGCAGCTTGGAGGCAGGATTTTCTTAACGTGCTGCTTATGGTAACGAATCTGCCCAAGAAAATAAGTTGGATGCAAAGGCTCGGGATTCTTCTTATTCCACTCAACAAGCCTTGCCCCGATAGCCTCGTAACTCCAGCCACAGCTCGCAAAAAAATTAAGCAGAATAAACAAAGCACGCTTCCTGCCGTCCTTAACGCCGAGCAAAAGCTTCTGAATGCACGGCGGGAAGAATTTCTCAGGAACAGCCTCGGCAGGGACCTCATACTCCTTCTCCTCTGCTTCAAATACAGGAGATTTTGCAGTCGCCTCAAAAGCACCAAAAAAAAGCCCTGAAGCCTCGCCTACAACGGCCTTATCGCGGTCAAGGAACTTTATTTCAGAAACCATAACCCTCTCAGGAACTGCGGAATCGCGACTGAATGACAATATGCCGTCAAGCGGCAAAGGAACAGAAACAAGCCCGGACTTCTCATGCAAAGAATAAGGCATCCTATACATGTGCCTTGAAGAAATAAGAAGCGTATCAATGACAAGGAAAGGCTTAACATTAAGCAGAGCTTTTCCCATTTCATTCTTCATTGAGATGGCAGTTACATCAACACCGGTTTTGGCAGCAATGTTGTTAAAAAGCCCGCCCTCAAGCTCAAGAATGGCAGCGGCAAGGTTTGTTGCAATCTTCTCCTGAACGTAAAGAGCAACACGCTTGGCAGCATCAGGAAAAAGCAACCTGATGTCAACACCATTAATCTCCCTCGGAAAAGCCTCAAAAGGCACGCCAATATGAAAACCGTGATTGCCAGAAAATTTCACAGATATGCTTTTAATGCTCTTATGCCTCAACGCCTTAACAATCAGGTCTGCGGCGAGTTTTGAATACTCAAGAAATTTGCAGTCAACATCCAGCACCAAATCCCACCCTGTCCGCAGCTCGTCCAGCTCTTTCCTGCCCATAAGGGGCTTTAGCTGGAGCGGGTTGCCCCAAAGCTCCTCAGAGCAATGAAAAGAGGTAGCGCCACGCTTCGCAAAATCCAAGACATCACCTGCATACTGAAGAACATCAGGCCTTTTCCCGAACTGCTCGTTAAAACGGGCAGCAACCTCCTTGCCAGAGGCATGAGCAACAATCGCCTCCTGAACCTCAGGCCGCTTGTAATAACCAAGGGATGTGCTAAGATGTATCATATAAACCGGTGTGGCGAAAACATTATTATACTTTGTCATTACGCAAAGCCGCATGCACGAACCAGAAGAGCAAACCGACTTTATGAACGCCCTTTCAGCAACAGACAAGATAGTGGTTGTAGAAGGCAGAAAAGACAGGAAAGCCCTTGAAGGCATCGGAGTAAAAAAAATATTTTGCATTGACAAAAAGCCGCTCTACAAGGTTGCGGAAGAAGTAGCTGAAAAATGCAAAGAAGCAATACTTCTCACAGATTTGGACCGTGAAGGAAGAAAACTATACGGAAAACTAAAAGAAATGCTGTCCAACCTCGGAGTTGAGATTGACAACAAATTCAGAGAATACCTGTTCAGGGAAACAAAGATAAGGCAGATAGAAGGGCTATGCAGGCTGAACCCATGCAATCCACGCCATGCAGTTGCCGCAGAAAGCCCTGCCCCTATGAAGCTTAAGAAAGGTTAACAACTTACTACAGCGGTCACACTGAATCATAAAATGCTCAAGCCTCTGCCACAGCTTCAATTTCCCTTATTTTCTCCTTCAAGAAATTAATGGTCTTGGTGTTATCCTGCTGCTGCATAAGCGCGCCACACTCAGGGCAGCGAAAACTGCAACCAATAGCAGAATGAAAATCCATCCTGACACAAGCCTTGGGGCACATGAAAAAGGAATTCATATTTGTGCTTTCAACAGCAAGCCTGTCCTTAAACTTCTCAAGCTTCTCCTTATTCATCTTGGCAAGAAGCTCAGCAACACGCACCTTATCAAAAGTCCAGTAGCTAACATACCATCCCTTCTTGTTATCCTTAACACGCTTGTAAGTAACAAGATTCCTACTGTGAAGCCTGTAAAGGATGTTGCGAACCTCCTGAATCTCCATCTTAAGGCTCGTTGATATAATAAACTCAGAAACATTCTTCTTATCCTTCAGAAACCTAACTATCCGGGTGGCATCCTCACCAACCGCCTCGGAGATTACCTCCTCTACACGCTTTTCAGTCAGCTTCATTTTCATAAAGATTCGCAGGGCAAAAAAGCTAAAAAGCCTCTTGCACCCCCCAAAATCCTACATTCTTTATATAATTTATATATAAATACTTTGCGGTTTTGCAGGATAATAATGACAAGAGAAGCAGAAAAATGGTTCGTATAAGATTATGGTCAATATTGAAGGTTATTTTGGAGGGATATTAGCTTCTGTCTTTTGCTTAAGCGCCATTGCGCGATGATACAATGAGTTAATGTAATATTGTGGAGTATTCCCTCCATTTAAAACAAAGCCTACAGTTGCCAAAGGATGTATTAGCCAAAGCGCAAGACTTTGTATTGCTAAAGAAGCAAACCTTTCTATCCCGTTTTGCCTGCCAATGCCAACAAGCTTTACAGCAAAATAAGCTGATTCTTCAAAGCGCTGATCTTGCCGTTCAATACCCTGATTTGCAAAACTAAACGTATCAAAAGAATGGTTAAGAAGAACATAACCAATCGCATTTGCAAGATAGAGCATATTAAGACCTTGAAAAAGTGTTGACGGAACAGCGATTAAAAGTTTATCACCTGGTAACCACACCAGCGTGTTAATAACATCCCAACGTTGATAGACGAAAATTCCATTCTGCCCTGCAAGATTATTAAGAGAAGATTGATTGCTAACATCATATTCTGCCTTCAACTTATCAACCAAATCATCTATTACTTTCTTTCTGTGTTCCGGAACAGCCATACAGAAAACGAATACTGAGAGCTTTATAAAATTATCCTGACGCACTGCCTGCTGCCCGCAGAAAGCTATTTAAGCT
>JACPBT010000028.1 GCA_016180145.1 Candidatus Woesearchaeota archaeon
CCCTCCTTCTCCATAACGTCCGCTCCTGCATCTTGGATGTCCCAATCAAAAGAGACTCCGGTCGCATCCAAAACGGACTTCGTGACCTCGGCAAGCTCTGGGCCTGTCCCGTCCCCGCGTATTAAGGTAACTTTATGTGGCATAAATTCTTTAAAAAAAGGTTGCCTTGAAATAACTAAGCTGTTATCCTAGCAAACGTTAAGTGCTTTTGCAAGAAAGCTTGGCGTTATTTTTTTTGATCTTTCAGAAGTTTTTTCTTGTTTTCATAATCAGGATGCTCATACCTGGCAATGAAATAAGGCATTTTCCCTCGCTGCTTAACGTGATTAATGACGTCTTCTCTCATAAGCTTTCTCAGCCAGTAATTAGCCCTGTCTTCGCTAATCCTTGCCTGTTTCACAACATCCTTGAAATGCCAATGCTTAGTAGGCTCATTGAAGAACAGCTCCAGCACATCACGCTCTTTTGGCGGCTTCCCCATTTTACTCATGTTAAACCGTAGTATTATTTAAATATTTCTACTTTGGCACTTAACCGGAAATCATAACTCTTAAGGCTTCAAGCACAGTTGAAGCTTAGCAAAGGTATTTATAAAAGAGCCAATTAACAACAAACATGACAATTGCAGAACAACTCGGAAAAATCAGGGAAAACTGGCTTATAGCAGCAGTAATAATAGCCGTGCTGCTTGCAACAAACTTCAGCGGCCTTATAACCGGCACAGGAGGCGGCATCTTAGGACTGGGCGATTACACCATAGCCACAAGCGAAGTGGCTTACCGCGGAAGCCCAAAAATTGGCGCATACTACCCATCCCCAATAATACAGAATGACTTTGCTCCTGACGCAACAGAAAGAAAACTCACAAAAACAGCAGCAATCACAAGCGAGATTGAACGCGGAAAATTCGCAGAAGCAGAGGCAAAGCTGAAAAACATAATAAAAACGGCAGACGCATTCCTGCTGAACGAAAACACATACACGACAGGGGAAGGGGCGGCAAAACAAAAAACAGGAAACTACTACATAAAAGTTGAAAGCAAAAAATACGAAGCGGTAACAGGGCAGCTAAAGGAAACAGGAAAAATAACAGCATACACAGAAAACACGGCAGACATCACAGGACAGCACACAAGCCTGAAAACAGAGCTGGAAGCAGAAAAAGCGCGCCTGCAAAGATACCAACAGATGTATGCAGAAGCAACAACAATAAGCGAAAAAATAGAGCTGAACGACCGCATATTCCAGCAGGAAAGGACAGTAAAATACCTTGAACAGGCACTCACAGGAACAGAACAGCAGGTGGACTACTCAACCATACAATACACGCTCACAGAAAAAAGCTCAGGATACGCAGGAATAGCAGTAATAAAACTGTCACAGCTGGCAAAAAATTTCATAAACAGCCTAAACAGCCTGCTCCAACTGCTTGTAATGGCGCTGCCATACGCAGCAGCAGCTGGAATAGGGCTTGCAATATACAAGATAACCAGAAAAAAGAGAAGGTAGAAAAGATTTTTATACAATCCTGAACCACAGGACATTAATGCAGGAACCGAAAGGATTAATGCAAGCGCCAGAGGGAAGTTCTCAGCTGGTTGAGACAGTAGAAAGCCTGCTTGATGAAAAACTGGGAGACTGGAAGATACACGGAGGCGGAGGCCCTTACTGGCCTTTACTGTGCTATGCCCTGACTCCCTATACAGAACACCTTTTGAAACTGACGGCTAGCAGAGTGAATGACCCTAAAGACTATGTGACCCCAGATGGTGATAGAGTGAATAAGGACTGGTGGGAGCTTATCTGCCTTAAGAGTGAAATTGGCTACCCTTCCAACAAGGAAACAGTAAGAGTGGATGGAGTCGCCAGCTTGATAGTGTATTGGCCTGCCGGCAGTTTTGATTATGCGGACATTCAAGGCAGTGATGTTGAACTGCCACAGGCTTTAATGCACATGGTGCAGCAGTTTCTTAACGGGGAAAAGCCTCCCTTTGCTGCGATTCAGGAAAACCTGCCACTTCCTGAAGTCATAAGGAAGGAACTCAAAGACGTTGGAGCCGCAATAAAGCAGGCGACAGGAATAGCAGTAAAATATTTTCCATTAGAAGCCAAAAAAGATGAAGCTTAAGCACTACTCGGCTGCGGCTCTTCGCCATAAGCGGGAACTGCCGCCTTTGAGATGATTATAACATCACCCACAGACTTAACCAGCTGGTGAGGCACAATAACGCCCTTGGCACTGCCAAGCAGCTTGCTCAGAGTAGACTGCCTGCTCGCCTTAACCTTCCAGCCGGTAATCTTAGTCTTGGTAAGAATAGCCTCCTCAATGTCACCAAAATACTCACCAGAATCAGTAAAAACCTTCATGTTATACGTCTCTGAAATGCGCTTAAGCTTCAACATAGACAAAAATACAACACATGCCATATATAAATTTTTTTATCCTCAGAACAACAATGCCAAAAAATGTCGTCCGTAACGGTAATTAAAAACACTGCGGAATAAGTTTTTATAGATAAGCAGGCTTCAGCACAACATGGTTACGGAGCTTAAAATAATAGGAACATCGCACATAGCAGCAGAGAGCATACAGGCAGTCCAAAACACCATAAAAGAGCTGAAGCCGGACATAATATGCCTTGAGCTTGACCCAAGAAGGGCGCACGCACTGCTGCACAACCACAAGACAGGACTGAGCCTGAAACTTGCAAAGTCCATAGGAATAAAAGGATTCATATTCCTCGCCATAGCAGGCTTCCTCCAAAAAAGAATAGGAAAAATAGTCGGGGTTGAACCGGGAGCAGAAATGAAAACAGCGCTCCATGCAGCGATTGAAAACAAAATAAAAACAGCCCTGATTGACAGAGACATTGAAACAACACTGAAAAGGCTTTCAAAGGCGATAACATGGAAGGAAAAAATGAGGTTTGTGACAGACTTTGCCAAAAGCCCATTCTCAAAAGAATTCAAGGAATTCAGCATAGACCTGAGAAAAGTGCCGGGAAAACAACTGATAGAAGCAGCGCTCGCAAAGCTGAAAAACAGCTACCCCTCACTATACAACGTTCTTGTTAAAGAAAGAAACGAACACATGGCAGAGCGACTTGCTGCAATAATCAAGGCGAACCCTGACACTAAGATACTGGCAGTAGTAGGGGCAGGGCACGAAACAGAGCTTGCAGAACTCACAAAGAAAAAGATTAAAGAAACGAACTAAATACTCTGACACTTTCTTTAGCAGCAGTCAATACTACTGCGAAACCTTACCACTCAAAACGCATTGCAGCAAGCACACCAAAGGATTTAAAAACACTGCTCCTGAATAAGAAAGGCATGGAATACAGCTTTTTCAACTGGGTGGACAAGGTAAAGAGGTTCTACCCATTCAGC
>JACPBT010000040.1 GCA_016180145.1 Candidatus Woesearchaeota archaeon
GACCTGAAAAAAAGGGAAGTCGCAGACTGGATAAACTATGGGCTGGCGGCATTCGGAATCGGGGCAGCCGCGCTGGCATCCATAGCCTTCAATGAGTGGCGATACATTGCATACAGCACAGCAGGGCTGGCACTATTCTTCGGGATAGCATACCTCATGTTCCACGCAGGGCAGTGGGGCGGAGGAGACAGCAAAATGCTCATAGCACTCGGAGCAGTCTTCGGACTGGAATTCACACTGCAAAAGCCCTACATCAGCATAAACAGCTTCCTCATATCATTCTGGCTGAACCTACTCATAGCAGGAGTGGCGTATGCGCTGCTCTGGAGCGCAATACTCGCGGCAAAAAACAGAAAAAAATTCACAAAAGAACTAAAACTGCAACTCAAAAAAATGAAAAAGGCAAGGCTGATAACCGCCGCAGCAGCAGGGACAGCGCTAATCGCAATTGCAATAGCGAAATCCGGAAATGCAAAAGCGGCAATAGCAGCATTAGCACTGCTTGCAGCCGCAGCAACATACCTAACCGCATTCTCCAAAGCAGTGGAAAAAGCAACAATGCTCAAAATGGTAAAACCGGCAGCACTCACAGAGGGAGACTGGATAGCAAAAAACGTGATTGTGGCAGGGAAAAAAATAGCCGGCCCAAAAGACCTCGGGGCAACAAAAAAGCAGATAGCACAACTCAAAAGGCTCTACGCCCTAAGAAAGATAAAAAACGTGCAGATAAAAACAGGCGTGCCATTCATACCAAGCTTCCTTATAGCCTATGCAATAACACTTGCATACGGAAACGTATTCCTGAAACTTTTAGAATTGCTATGATGCATGAAACTGCATTTTATCAGCCGTAGCCGCAGTAGTAGCTGCTACGGATTATTACCGTTCCGTGATTAACTGCAAAAGATGGCAAAACAAAGACAATTAAAACTTAACATCGGCTTAAAATTTATATATGAGCTTCACTAAAGGTGATGCGCATGAGAACCCGCCAAATCAAATCAATATTCATGGAAGTGTTTGGAGCAAACCCTGCAGCGAGAGTTTTGGATTACCTGCTTAGCATATATCCCCTTGAGCCGATATGGCTGAGAACTCACAAACGAGCAGGACTACACTTCACTATGCTATACTTCCAGACCTGTTAAAAAGAAAAGTCCTTGCAGTAAGAACAGTAGGCAAACTAAAACTCTACAAACTGGACAAGGAAAGCCCGGTAGTGAGAAAACTGCTGGAGATTGACAAGGAACTGATAACAGGAGAACTGGAAAAACAGAGTAAACGAGTTCAGGCAATAACCGCCTAAGGAATCCTGCGAAGCTGCCTGACAAGATAATCATCCTCGTCAGGGGCAAGCAACTCCTCCTTCTTATCCGCATTGATTGCAGAAGGCTTCTCTTTCTCAAAACCGCCAACATCCTTTGAAGCCTCCTTAAGCTGAAACTCGGCATTTGAAAAATCATCCTCGGAAAGCTTCACAGGAGGCCACGCAAAACCAAGCCCGTCATTCTCCATCCTCGGGATTATGTTAATGCTGAAATGCGGAATCCTCTGCCCGGCAGAAACACCATTCTCAACAATCACATTAGTGCCGGTTGAGCGCAGCGCCTCAAACATTGCAGTGGAGATGCGGTTGGCAACAGCAAAAAGATGCCCGGCAACAAAATCAGGAACCTGCTCAAGAATGGTGAAATGCTCCTTAGGAACAACAATAACATGCCCGGGATTTGCGGGAGACTGGCTGAGCACTGCAACAACCTTAGCATCCTCAAAAACTTTAAATTCACTATCCACAAACCGGCAAAAATCGCACTCAGGCATTTTCCATCACTTGTTTAAAACCTCAGCAATCTCATCAAGGTCAAACTGCTTTTTTTCCTGCTTCTTGTCAACTGCCGGCTTTTTACCGGGTTTTTTGGCAGCCTTTTCCTCTTTCACACCAGCGGGCTTTTCAACAAGAATGCCCTCCTTAACGTCCTTATCCTTCATAAGGGCTTTCCTCAGCAATGCAGCAACAGCCTCAGACTGCTTTTTCTGGAAACCCCGCGAAGGAATGACAAGGCCGATACTGTCATTGTCACTCCTTGGAATAACATGAACCATGAAATGGGGAGCCCTCTGCCCGGCAGCAACCCCATTGGCAACAAAAATGGTGGTGCCGCGGCACTGAAGCGACTTCAAAGCAGCCTGAGAAAGCCCCTTGCAAACCATAAACAAATGCTCAATAACATGAGCAGGAACCTGAGGCATCACAGAATAATGCTCCTTAGGCATCAAAAGCATATGCCCCTTTGAGGCAGGATTAATGTCAAGAACAGCAATGCAATCATCATCAGAATAAACAGCCTTTGCAGGAACCCTGCCGGCAGCAATCTGGCAAAAAACGCAGTTCTGCCTCTGAAAAGCGGCAAGCTCCTCAGGGCTCATCTGCGAAACCTCCTCCTCAGTGACCATGAAACCGAACTGCGGAGAGAAGCAATTTAAATGTTGTGATTACCAAGGCGTGTTTTACCTCACTTAACAAAGACAACGCCCTCCACATCCTTAAACTGCACATCACCTGTAACGAACCCGGCATTCTTATCCAAAGCAATGATATAACCAATAGCATCAACATAACTTAAATTTTTTAACTTGTTACGAAGCCTGAAGCGCATCGCATCTTTGATGTTTTTGTCTGAAACCTCAATAATAACATTCAACAGGCGCTCGTAATACAGGTCAGGATTCTCAACACCAGTCCTTAACAGCGTGTAATAAAACTCCATGAGATTCAGCCTTGTCGTAATCACTGCAACACCCTTCTCAAACCTTTTATACCCTGCATTGCCCACAAACAACTCGTAGAGCGCATAAGTATCCAGAAAATAAAGCTCCATGATTACTGCTCCCAGCCTTCCCTTGCCATATCCTTAAACCTCTGGCCACTCACCCTTCTCTCAAGAGTTCCAAACAAATCCGAGAAATCAGCCTCCTTAAAAACCTCAACCCTCAGAATATCATCAGGCTTAATTCCACTACCTGCAATAACCCTCTTCGGCAGGATAATCCCCACAGAATCACCCCACTTTCTTGCTTTGACAACCATATCCATATTATATTTTTAGTTATATCTTCTATTTAAAGCTTTCGGCAATCACAACTTTAACTCAGTCTTCACTATACAATGCTTAATAACATTTAAATAAGGAAAGCGTATTTGTATGGATTAGTATGGGGGAGTCAGAGTGGGGAAAGTAAAAGTAACCATGACAATAGATGAGAACATATTTTCAGCCTTTAAATTTTACTGCCAGGACAATGGCATGAAAATAAGCACAAAGGTAGAGCAGATGATGCGGGAGAACATCAAAAACCTGCCTTTGCAGTCATACATAAAAGTATAAATTTCCCGTCAACAGGGGTGTGTCGCATAATGTGTGGGAAAAGGGGAGCAGTTAGCGTATGCAATACTATTCTTAGCTATCCAAATAATAAATCACATTCTTCGGGGATTTCCGCATATGACACACCCCTGCCAAATTCTCCAGGCAGGGGCTTATTATCTTTCGGACAAAGGCACGTTGGCATTGGTCAGGAAAGCAATCTGATAAGCTCTTCAGTTGAAAGCACAACGACATTGCCATGCCGTTTCATGCCACTGTCATTGGACCATACGGGACTGCGGGTTGCAAGCGCCAAAGCGACATATGGCGCATCATCAATGTCCTCCACTAACTGCAATGCCTTCCTTAGAAACCGTTTGTATTCAGGCACAGCTACAAACCTTATCCTTGAAAACACTTCATCCCTCCTTTTCCTGAAATCTGCCACGCCAAGCCCTGACTTTTTCCTGCACAGTTCTTCATACTCCCCAAGCTCAACCTTCACAAATTCAGGAGCCTCCCATCCTGAGCCAAGTTCAAAGATTTCTGAAGCTGCCGAATCAGGCTTCATCAGGGAGAAAAGGATGTTGTTGTCTATAATCAAGCAACCTCACCTTTTCAGCGATTCCCTTTCTTTTGCTGACAGCTCTTCAAGAACTCTGCCAAACCTGCCCTTCTTTGCCAATCTGCCTGCTGAAACAGCCCACTCGCTGAACAGCTTATCCTTACTGAGCTTCTTCAGCATTTCATCTTTCCATGAAAGCTCCTTTGCCTTTTCCTCAATGCTTTTCCGCACAAACCCTGACCAGTTCATCTCAGGGAACAATTCCATCAGCTGCCTTGTTTCATTCGGAACAGATACAGTTATGCTTACCATGTTGCACCCCTCCACA
>JACPBT010000041.1 GCA_016180145.1 Candidatus Woesearchaeota archaeon
AAGCACAGTATGACTCGGTTCCGCATTTTCAAAACAGAATGGTTTGAGAAGAAGTTTGAGAAGCTTGATGGCTCTTTGCAAAAAAGGATAGAAAAATTTGTTCCGCAGTTGGAGGAGAGAGGGGATGTTGTAGGCAAGCCGCTTGGCGGACTGCCTTATTTTCGTGAGAAGAAGTTTGATGGGTTTCGCCTTTACTATCTGGCATATTTGGAATGGATGGTTATTCTGGTAGTTAATATGAGCGATAAAAAGGCACAGCAGGCGACAATTAACGAAATAATAGCAAACCTTTCAAAGTATCATGAATATGTGTATAAGAATCTGGTAAAGAAAGGACCTATTTAATTTTCCATTCTTTCATTCTGCCATTTTTGACATCTTCAAGGCTTTTCTTGAATTCTTCAACAAGCCCCCAGTCTACTTCTGCCTCTTTGGCTTTTCTTTTAAGTGCCTCGTATTCAGCTTTAGGCACCGTCACGGTTTCCATAACGCATCAATAAACATTACAGCTTTAAAAAGTTTGCTGAAAAGTGCCGGCAGAAAGTTAAGCAAGTATAATAGAGGACAAAAGTTTTTAATATGATTTTTCTCTATTATATTCAGAAAACCTTATTAATTATTTAGGTTTTCTGTTATAATAATTTCACATTCTTTTTTAAGGTCTCAGTTGGTTGAGTTCTGTGATGTAGCTGATGCCGGACTTCTCAATGTTATCCCTGCTGTAATGTCCTGCCCTGTCCAGCACGCAACCCCTTAATCCGAACTTAACGGCAGAGATAACCACTGCCTCTGCGTCGTCAACCACCATGGCTTCTGAAGGCTTAGGGAGCCCTGCAATTTTTATGCATTTCTGCCAGAATTCCATGCTTGGCTTATTGAAAGGGTCTCCCGTGATTATTTGCTGTGGCTTGAATATTCCTGAAAAGCCCTGTTCAAGGACACGCTTAATTTTCTTTTGTTCCGACACTTTTGGCTCGTAGGTTATTGCTCCGTTTCTGAACGTCAGGCGGTGGTCGCTTGCGGTCATCAGGAACAATCTTAAGCCCTGTTTTGCTAATTTTTCAATGCATTCCCGGACTTCAGGGTAAGGTGGTGAGTTGATAGAAGCAGTTTCCCAATAGGAATCAACGATTTCAATTATCATGTTCCACGTGAGGTTAAGTTTGCGCAGTTCTGAAGCGTATTTTAGCCATAGCTCCCTGCTCCACATGAAATTCTGCCCGGTTTGCCCAAGTTCAGGCGGAAGCTTTATGGTGTATGAGTTTAAAGCATCCATCACTGCTGCATGCTCCGGAGATTTTTTTCCGTGATGCATTAAGTTCATTGTTTTATAGGCGTTTAGGAAATCTTCACCGGCTTGTCTGCCTTTGCTTCCAAAGCGTTTGATAAGAATTTCCGCTACTTTTTCTGCGCCTGCACTATTGTTGAATTGCGCGAGCGTCCCGTCAACATCAAGCAGCAGTGTGGGTAGCATGGTTATTCTGTGGTGGCTATCGCCTTATCCACAGTATTCCTGTATTCTGAATGAAGCTGCTTGAGCCTTGCATCGTCTCTGGCTTCAATCACCAGGCAGACTTCAGGAAGGTTGTTGCTCTTTCTCAGCATCACCCATTCAAGCTCGTTGAGGAAGAATTTGAAGCCGTCACGCGTTAAGGTGCCGTCAGGGTGTTTTTTCTGTGCTTCGGCGACAAGCTTTGCAATAACCTTGTCTTTCTTCTCGTGGGTTCCGCAGCCAACATACTCTTTCAGCATTGGGGCAAACTTAATTTTGTCAGCCATTTTTGACAGCGTTTCGTCAGTGTTGCTCAGTATTTCAGCCATTTTCAGCCCGCACATGAAGCCGTCGCTGAATGGGTAATGCTCAAACCACATGTGGCTGCTCATCTCGCCGCCGTAAACTGCACTGCTGTCATAAACCGCTTTTCCAATGAAGCTGTGTCCGACATCGCTCCAGACAAGTTTTCCGCCAAAGCTCTCTGTAAGCGGTTTCAGTTCGCTGTTGCAGTCTACGGTCATAACTACGTTTCTCCTGCCTTGCGGCTTCAGAGGTAGTGTTTTACTTATGAAAACTGCTGAGCTTATGCTGCCGTTCATCTCTCTGCCTTTGTCATCAAGAATGACAGACCTGTCGCAGTCTCCATCCAAGCCAACGCCAAAGTCTGCTTTATCTTGCACAATCAGCCTTCCCAGCTCCTTGAGATTCTCTCCTTTTGGCTCAGGCCTTTGTTTGTTGAAGTCTGGCATTGGCGTGGCGTGGACAGGTATCACATTAAGCCCCATATCTTGGTAGAGCCTCGGAATCAGCACTGCCCCTGAGGCGTATAGGCACTCAACTGCCACGGTTATTTTTTTGTCTTGGTTCAGTTTTATTGTTTTTTTCAGGAAGTCCAGGTAAGGGGTGTAACCGTCTGCCTGCTTTATTCTGCCTTTTCCTGAAATGAAACGCTGGGTTTCATAGATGTTTTTCATTTCCTCATACTGGTTAAGAAATGACAGTCCATTCGGCTCAACGAATTTGAAGCCTGTGTATTCTGCCGGGTTGTGGCTTGCCGTAATCATGGCGCCAAATTCCTTCCTGTAAAAAGCGTTATAGAAAAGCATTGGGCCTGTTGACGCAAGTCCCTTGATAAATGCCGGGGCTATCTGCTTTGAGGAATAGCGTATATCTCTCCCGACTACGACCTGTTTTCCGTTTATTACTGTGCCGAATGCCTTGCCTATCTTTTCTGCTGTTTCGTCATTCAGCTCTGTATTAATCAGCCCGCGAATGTCGTATACATGAAAAAAGCCTGTGTTTGTCATTCTATGTCTTTCCACTCCTTTATTGCTTTCTCGTAAAGCTCAAGCGTGCCTGTGTTGTGCCACTGTCCTGAGAATGGGTAGCCGTATAGCTTTCCCTCACGTGCCAGTCTTGGGAATACGTCCTTTTCAAGCATTGCGAATCCTTCCGGTATGTAGTCAAGGATTTCCGGCTCAAGTATGTATAATCCTGAATTTATAAGGTTTGATGGCGCCTGTTCCTTTTTTGGCTTTTCTACGAATTCAAGTATGCGGTTGCCTTGCAGCTTTGCCACTCCGTATGCGCTTGGGTCCTGCACCGAGTATAAGGCTATCGTTGCTGCTGCCTTGTTTTCCTTGTGGAACATATACATGTCCATCAGGTCAAGCTCTTTGAGCTCGTCTGCGTTTGATACTATGAATGTGTCATTGAGGAACGGCTTTGCGAGCTTTAACGGCCCTGCTGTGCCTAGCGGCTTTGCCTCCTCAACGTAAGTTACATTTACCCCGAATCTTCTTCCGTTTCCTATTGCGCTTTTTATCTTATCTCCCTTGTAGCCTATTGATATTATGACATTTTTTATTCCGTATTTCTTGAAAAGGTCAAACAGGTGCTCAAGAAGTGTCTTGTCATGCACTGTGAGCAGGGGTTTCGGGACTTCAAATGTTATTGGCTGAAGCCTTGTGCCTATTCCGCCTGCAAGTATCATTGCTGTTGTAGGCACATTTCCCCCGATATTCTGCATCAGAAGCATCTCTATGGCGTGGCTTCTGTTCTTTATCTTGTAGCCATCTACTTTCCGGTCTATTTCCCTAAGCAGGTTGGAGTCAAGAGTGAGTGTCACGCGTTCTTTCATAGCAAAAACTCGACACCGGTTTGGTATAAAAAGGTTTTGTTTTGTATGAGGACATCATACTTTGTATGTGTTACCGCAGTGGCGGATTTGCTGCATCCAAAAAGGCAATAAATAGCTTTTTAAATCGCTGCCTTTTCTCAGTTGTTTATGAAAATGCCGAAGACTGTTATGAGATACTGCCATAAGTGCAACAAGCATACCGAGCATAAGGTTTTTCCGGTCAAGAAGAAGGCTGCAAGCTCTCTCAAGTATGGCTCAAAAGTGCGAGCGAGATTACGCGGCCGTGCCCGCGGTATGGGCAATCTTGGGCGTTATTCAAAGCCTGCTGTCACCAAGTGGAAGATGACTGGCAAGAAAGGCACCAAAAAGACTGACCTTCGCTATCAGTGCAGTGTTTGCAGCAAGGTATCTGCCCAGCGTAAGGGCTTCAGGACAAAGAAGCTTGAGTTCACTTAGCTGATTTCTTCTGCCCTGCCCTTTTCTATGAGTATTTTTGCTATTTCAACAGGCAGGCTTGCAACATCCTCTTCAGAAAACGGCCCGTAGACTTCAAGCTCCCTTCCAACGAATTTAGGGACAGAGTGCATGAACCTTATGAGTTTTGTTTCTTTGTCTTCCTGGCCCTTTTGCGGGGCATCTGCATTCTTTTCCTCAAACATTGCGGGTTGAGCGTTTAGCACTCTGTAAAGGATGTTGTTGCGGTAATAGTCCAGCTGCGCAACCAGCGCATCAAACAGCATCTTTTCTTCGGAAAGCAGTGGCGTTGTGTCTATTATGTCTGCTCCTGTCCTTGACCTTATGAGCGCCATATTAATAACTTTCTTCTCTCTCCTTTCGTAAAGCTCTGTGAGCATCCTGCTTATGTTCTGCAGTTGGCGCGATGCCCTTTCCTTTTCCTCAAGCGAGAATGTGTCTGTTGCCGTGGAGTCTGCTGCCTTGCGTTTTTCCGAGATGTAACTCACTAAGTCATTAAAGAATCCTAGGTCTAGCTTCTGGAGTTCCTCCCTGCTTTTTTCTCTTACAAGAAGCTCAAAAATCAGGTCATATGTCAGCTTTACAGTTTCCACTTAAATTCCCCCGTATGTGCAATACTGCCGCCTTATTTAAAGTTTATCAGCATGGTCGCGCTTTTATCAGCAACATTTAAAAACAAACCCCAGACTCACAATTATTGTGCCTCGTTGGTGTAGTCCGGTCAATCATCCGGCCCTTTCGGCTCTGAAAGGAAGGAAGAAAGGCCGGGACCCGGGTTCAAAATCAGCGCAAAACGCTTATGAAAGTCCCGGACGAGGCATAACAGAATTAGCCTCTCCGGGATTACGAACGCAAAGCGAGTCTATCCCGGACGAGGTATTTTTTCCTAACCCAAAACTTTTTAAAGATGCAGGTTTATCTTCCTTCTATGAAACCTGAGCAGGAATACACAGTTTCAGAGTTTATGAACAAGGATTTGGTGGAGGTAACTCCGGGCACTCCTGTGCAGAGGTGCGCTCAGGTAATGGCTGCTGAGAAGGTCAGCAGCGCGATAGTTACTGAGGATAATTCTATTCTTGGGATAGTCACTGAAAAGGACCTTGCGAGGAAGATTGTTGCAAAGGGCCTTGATGCAAAAAAGGTTCTCGTGAAGGATATAATGACTACGGGTGTTATAACTATTAGTCCTGATGAGAGCCTTTATGATGCTATGCTGCTTCTCAGCAGGAAGAAGATAAAGCACCTTCCTGTTGTAGCTGACAATGTTGCTGTTGGCATAATAACTGCTATGGATATTCTGAGGATTCAGCCGTCTTATATGGAAGTCCTTGCAGCTCCGAAAAGCTCGCGCCGTTAACAAAAGCTTTTAAATGAATGTTTCTCTGCTTTGTTGCATGTATGTGCCGGGAGTGGGCGATTCGGTGCGCCTGTCCGCCTCGAACCTTATGTAAGGAAAGCGGATTGCGAAAGCTATCGGGGTTCAAATCCCTGTCCCGGCGTTATCTTTCAAAGTCGCCGCCCTATCCCGGCGTCCTTCTCAAAATCGCAACCTTTATATAGCCGTAACATCAGTTAGTCAATATCTTACTAATTGGTGTTAAAAATGGAAGGATTGTCAAGGAAGGAAATGGAAATTGTTTCATGGCTTGAATTCTATGACAAGTATTTCTTTTCCTCAACAGAAATAGATAGGTTCGCAAAAAACAAAACTCAGCGCT
>JACPBT010000079.1 GCA_016180145.1 Candidatus Woesearchaeota archaeon
TTAAGGGTGAGCTTCAGTATATTCCGAAGAACATGGGTATTTCAGGTGCTGTGGAGTATCCTATTCATACGCATGATGATGTCCCTGTTCTTCATTATGAGAATAACAGGCCTACTCCTGAAACAATGACGCTTGGGTATTTTATTAATACTGTCTGGAGGAAGCGTTTTGACAGGAACTGCATTTTTGATTACTGCAATGGCCCTGACGGCAACCTTACAATGACTGTTAACGGCAAGCCAAGCGTGAAGTTTGACAGGTATCTTCCTAAGGATGGGGATGATATTGTCATAAGGTTTGAGTAGTGGTTTGAGAGTTCTTGGTGTCAGCAATTACTGCAAGCACGTGGGCGGTGAGGTAAACTACTGACGGGCTAAAGCCCGCAGGTTTCTTTCAAAGGCTCGCCCTAAATAACCTGATGCCCATTGCGATGCCTGGCCTATTGATAATAATTCTTGAGTCATTTTTCCTCTTTCTTTATATCTTCCTTTGTAGAATCGGGGCATTCTTTTATATAAACCTTACGGGCATCTGTCCAGTGTCCAGTGCTTATCGTCTTGAAAAATTTCCGGAATGTCCAGTGGCTCAGGAAAGGGCAGTAGGTGTCTTTTTCAGGAAATCCTCCATAACCTTGGCCGCCGCAGATAATTTCCTGCTTGGCTTCTCATCTTTTTTTGCGAAACATTTTTAAATGAGTGTTTCTGGTTTTGGCTTTGGGAGGTGTTTGTTGTGGAAAGTGAGAAGCATGAGCATCTTGTGAAAAAGGTTGATGAGTCTTTTACTGTTAAGAAGGTTACTTTGTGGCAGGGCATTTCAGGCGTTTTGCTTGTTCTTCTTGCTGTTTCATTATTTACTGATGTTTTTGATTTTGGGAGTGATGATTCTGGCAATGCAGGAGTTAAAGTTGTTCCTTCAGCGCCTTCTGGGGATGGCAATGATGCTCCTGCCGCTCGTGTGCAGGTTGATGTTGGGGATGCGCCTTCAAGGGGCAGTAAGGACGCTCCTGTTACTCTTATTGAGTTTTCTGACTTTCAGTGCCCGTTCTGCGGCAGGTTCTTTTCAGATACTGCGCCGCAGATTGAGGAGCAGTATGTTAAGGCTGGCAAGGTCAGGTTTGTTTACAAGCATTTTCCTCTTGAGAGTATTCACCCGCAGGCAACTCCTGCTGCTCTTGCGTCTGAGTGTGCAAAGGAGCAGGGGAAGTTTTGGGAGTATCATGACCTGATTTTCAAGAACCAGCAGTCTATGGGTGACGAGAGCTATAAGTCGTGGGCTAATCAGTTGAGCCTTGATATGGACAAGTTTAACGGTTGTTACAGCAGCCAGAAATACCTTTCGGTTGTAAGGAGTGATTTGCAGCAGGGTAGCTCTGCTGGCGTCAGGGGGACGCCTGGGTTTTTCCTTAATGGCCAGCTTATAAGCGGTGCGCAGCCTTTTGCTGTTTTCCAGCAGGCTATTGATGCTGAACTTGCTAAAAATTGAGGTGGTTTGGATGAAGCGTTTATTGCTTGTGTTTGTGGTGTTGGCTGTTTTTCTTTTGGCTGCCTGCTCTTCTCCGCAGGAAGGAGTTGCTGTTCCTCCTGAGTCTGATGGGGGTAATGCTGCTGATACCTCTGTTTCTTCAGGGCAGGCCGGCGCAGGTGGTGTTAGGGAGTTTTCCATTACTGCAAAGCAGTGGGAATTTGTTCCTGATGCTATTGCTGTTAAGAAGGGCGATACTGTCCGGCTTTCTGTTAAGAGCGTTGACGTTTCTCATGGTATGGCAATACCTGATTTTGGTGTGAACGAGGTCTTGCAGCCTGGCAAAACCGTGAATATTGAGTTTGTGGCTGACAAGGCTGGCGTGTTTTCGTTCTTTTGCTCTGTCCAGTGCGGTTCAGGTCATGCCGGTATGAGGGGCAGCCTAGTGGTTGAGTGAATGATGGCTGAAAGTTACAGGAAGTATGCTTCGGCAGTTGTCAGGGTAGGTGTGGCTCTTGTCTTTCTGTGGTTTGGCATAAGCCAGCTTGTTAATCCTGAGTCTTTCCTCGGCTATGTTCCTTCGTGGCTTTATTCATCTTCAGGAGGTGTGGAGCATCATCATCCTTTGCAGCTTTTGCATGGCGTTTCCGGCCTGGTGCATTGGCTGATTATGGGTAATGGTGTTTTTGAGGTTGTTTTTGGGTTGCTGTTGCTTGCCGGTTTTTTTGTGAGACTCAGTGCATTGTTGCTCAGCGTTAACCTTCTCGTTATAGCTTTCAATTTGGGGTATAATGATGTTGCTGTCCGGGATGTTGGCTTGGCAGTTGCAACTTTTTCTGTGTTCCTTAACGGCTCTGACTTGCTCTGCCTTGGCAAAGCCCTTAAGAGGCAGGTATGATTCGTATCTATAAAAGAAGAACCTTATTTAGCGTGATTATTATTCTACTAACTGCAATACTTCCAGAGTTCTTACGATAGGAATTCCTTTATATTCTTTCAAAGAAAGCAAATCTTCATCTCCGCTTACAATATAATCCGCTTTTGCGCTTTCCGCACATTCAAGAAACTTGTTATCCTTTTCATCTCTGCAAAGTTTTGTGTTTAATTTTGGAGCAATAATCAAATGAGAAAGTGAAGAAATTTTTTGCATAATCTGGTCTGGTGTTGATACGGCTTTCTTCATAACCTCATTGAATTTTGGTCTTTTTATCACTTCTTCAACTTCTTTAAGAATTTCAATAGTGATGCATAATTCTGCTCTGCCTTCCTCAATTTTCCTGAATAGTTCAGCTTCATTCTCTTCCCAGAAAAAAGCTGAAACAATTGTGTTGGTGTCGAGAATAAGTTTAAGCGGCATTTCTAACATCTTCAATAGCTTTTTTTAAATCCGCTCTTGTTAAGCCGGCTTGTTTAGCCACATCTTGTAATGGTTTTGCTATATCATCAAAAGTTTTTTTAATTGCTGGAGTTTCTATCTTCTTTAGTATAACTGTTCCGGATTCTCCAAATACCATAAATTGGTCTGATTTTTTAATTCTCATTTCTTTTCTCAACGAAGATGGTATAACTACTTGTCCTTTTTCGGATATTCTGGTTAGTTCGACTTGCATATTACATCACCCGTAGGATAAGTAAAACATATCTTACTTATATACTTTTCTGTTTGAAGCCACAATTCTTTGCGGTTTTGAGAGTGCACTCATTAGCGTATCTTTATTGTTTAATTCGTTCGTTGATGGAACGACTACTGCCAAAATTTGACTTTTCATTTTCCTTCAGAACATTGCCATAAACTATAGCGGCAGACTTTAATAATCGTATAAAACTGGTAAAGTCCGCCTAATATAGGCACGGCTACCAACTACGGAAATTAATGCCCGTGCCTATAAGTTATGATACAGATTGTATGTAGTTTTCATGTGTTCATTCCGCAGGCGTGCTTCATTCGGCAGTCAAGAACCACACTGCTTAGTAGCGGAATGACAAGCAATTGCTTATGTCCGCTACCAAAGATTAATAAAATAAAAGAATGCCAAGCACACTATGGGCACAAAACAACGCACAGTTGCTGCAATAAAGCTGCTAAAAAAAGAATACCCCCATGCACAAATATCACTCAAATACAAAACGCCAATGCAACTGCTTGCAGCAGTAATACTATCCGCACAATGCACAGACAAGCGCGTCAACATAGTGACAGAGGAGCTTTTCAAAAAATACAAAACACCTTCAGACTTCGCAAAGGTAGAGCAGAAAACCTTTGAGCAGGAAATAAGATCAACAGGATTCTACAGGAACAAGGCAAAAAACATAATCGCATCAGCAAAACTGATAGACGGCAAATTCGGCGGCAAAATACCTGACAAAATGGAAGAGGCAAACATAACCCTGAGCAACCTATACGGAAAAAATTGCGGAATAGCTGTGGACACGCATATGAAAAGGGTTAACTACAGGCTCGGGCTCACAAAAAACACAAACCCTGACAAAATTGAGGCAGACTTAATGAAGATAATACCCCGAGAAATGTGGGGAAGCTACACGCACCTGATAATACAACATGGAAGGGCAGTCTGCAAAGCGCCAGTCCCCATGTGCAGCAAATGCGTTTTGAACAAGATATGCCCGAAGCAGGGCGTAGCAAAAAACCTGTAGCTACCACTGCTCCCTGTAAATATCTCCCATCCTGAAGTCAAGCTCAACAAGCTTCTTAACCGTCTCAGAAACCATAAGAGGTGGGCCGCAAACATACGCTTTTGAGGGAGATTTCAAAAACTTATGAAGCACGTCAGCAACATAACCGCGCTCACCGCTCCAACCACTGTTATTATCGCTGACAACAGCAACAACCTTAATACCATTCCTCTTAACATAGCCGGAAAGCTCCTCCCTGTAAAGAAACTCATCAGGGTTACGAATCCCATAATAAAGAGCAACACCAGCTTTTGCACTGCCACTGCAAAGAGTCCTGAGCATGCTGATTATAGGAGCGATACCCGCACCGCCGGCTATGAAAACAGTTCCAGGCTCAACAGGGCTTTTCAGAGTGAACATGCCATAAGGGCCGGTAAGGGAAACCTCATCACCGATTTTAAGCGAATCAAGCCTTGAAGAAAGCCTGCCATCAGGAACAATGGAAATGCACAGCTCAATACCGTTCTTAACCAAAGGAGAGGATGCAATTGAATAGGAACGGGCAACAGGCAAGCCCTTATCATCAACATAACCCTGCACAGAAAGCACAACAAACTGCCCCGGAATAAAACTAAAGCCTTCAGGCACAGAGAGGGTAAAGAGCTTAACCCTCGGAGAAGCCACAACAACTTTTTCCACCCTTGCCTGAAACTTAACCACATTAACCATATTAAGAAAGCAGCATTTGGGATTGTTATAAAGCTTTTGCAGATGCTAAGAAAAAACTGCTCACAAAAACTTACTTCCTGCCTGCAGATAAGATGTATGGCGCACCTGAGACTGCGCTATGGCCAACGACTATTTCCGGAATTGGAACCGAAACAATCTTTAGCGGAGTTGTGGGGTTTGGCTTTGGAGTGGCATTATGATACCCGTTTCCGGCTTCAGGATGATAAGGCATAGCACGAACTGAAAAAGTCCTACGATTGAACATTCCCCCATCCCAAACTGCCTCAGAATCGCCATTTTCATCATGCACCTCTCCATTTGAGGCAGCATTTCTTACCAGAGCCTCAAGCGAACTATGCATTTTAAATACGCTGACAAAACGGGCAAGATTTTCAAGCGCCTGCGGATTTTGGCGCAGTAATGTAGGGTTCCCTGACATTGCTTCAACCATCTTGTAAAGGCTCTGTATGCGTGTTTGTTTGTGACGCCCATGAGAAGGAGACGCACGAAGCTCATCGTTTACATATCTGATTCTTGCACGCCTTGATTCATCCTGCCTTCTGAACCTTTCCTCAAGCCAGTCAAATTCAGAGTCTTTCGCTTCTGCTTCACGTCTCACCCATCCTTTATGCTGCCTGTTGAACTGTCCTTGAAGTTCATCAAATTTTGAGTCGTATTCCTGCCCCCATTTTATGGTTTCCTCTGCAATAACAGAGTCCCTTTCCTTTTCATTCAGCTCATCAGTTACTCCAGCAGCCCATGCGCCGTATTCCTTCAATTTTTTTGTTCTTGTAAGCGCCTCTACCGCGTCTTTTGCAACATTAAGCAGGTTCATCAACTCTCTCTTCTCTGACTTACTGGTTGATGAAATCGCAGCTAATATTTCTATATTTTCACCTATATCAGGAGTGTAACTGTTGTTAACAGCCATCGCTTCCGCTTCATTAGTTACCGGGTTGTCGTCATAACCCATTGGATGCTGCGCATCACTAA
>JACPBT010000077.1 GCA_016180145.1 Candidatus Woesearchaeota archaeon
TTCATTCCTTTCAGTTTCTCTATTTTTCGGTAAAGCGTTTTGTCAGAAGTTACAAAAGAAAATTCCAAATCTTGTGCCAATGCAACAAAATAAGCGTCATAAACCGTTAAATCATAATCGTAAGACAGGCTTATAGCAGCATTCATAACCCTTTTTGTGGGCGCAACAATCATAATCCCCATTGTTATCAGACTATTGACAGCATCAACTACATCAGTTTCGTTTAGCTTCTTATTATACCGAAGAGCATTGGCTATTTCGTAAAGTTGCAAATCAGGAACCGCTATTTTAGCATTACCCATACCGAAGTCGTTCCGCACAGCTAAAGCTACCTCAGTACCTTCCTCTTCACAAAACCATTTTATAACTACAGAACTGTCCAGTACGTAACCGCCTTTCAGCTTTTTTGTCTCCATTTTCTGATTTCTTCAGAACCGTTCCAGTGTCCGACCTTCGCCCGTATAATGTCCTGAACCTTCATGGCAGAATTGACTTTATCCTCCTCACTTAGGACAGAACGGACTGTAATTCCAGTTCTTCCTTGGAACAAGCTTAAATCGCCAATCGCCTCAGTTTCGGTTTCCATACTTTATTACAACTTGTTTTTGCTTAAATACTTAACTGTTTTCGGCTCGCCGGCATACATGTTCCGTTAAGGAATAAGTGCGGGAGGGAGGATTTGAACCCCCGAACCCACTAAGGGACAAGCTCCTGAAGCTTGCGCGTTTGGCCAGGCTTCGCTACCCCCGCATAATTGATGATTACCGGAATAACAGCTGTTGTTTCTTAAATTTAACTGAAAAATAACAGAAGACAAAAGTTTTTGGACAGAATACTCTTGTTTTGTCTTCTGAACTTTAGAAAGCGAATATATGCAAAACTTATATCGCTTTCTAAAAAGATAATGTTAAGTTAACAAGGACAAGGTGAAATTGCCAAGAAACGAGAAGATAACAAAGTTTATCCCAAGGTTGAAGAACACAAAAACAGCAGTCTTTATCTTAGCCTCAGGGTCGCCCTGCAAAAGATAAAGCGACTGAGCGAGTGCATTATAGACAACTACCAGCACAACCCCAAGAACAATCACATTCACAGAGGCGAAAAAGCCAGCCAAAAGCCCCATAACAGCCCGCGCAGGGACATAACTGACTACAAAGGCGTCAATCCCGCCGCTGACAATCTCAGCAGCCAGCGCAGTTACAGCCCCAAAAACAGCGCCTATGACAGGACCATAAGCCATGCCAACAATAACTGTTGAAAGGGATACAAGCTCAAAAGCAGGAGGAACATGCATAAACCTGCGGTAATACATTGAAAAAACAGACGCAAGAAACAAAACAGGAAATGAAACAAGCATATGCCACTCAACACCAAGAATGAGAAGAACAATTGCAGCAGCAACAGCAAAAAAAATCACGAATTTAAACCTGCCAAGAAATGCGTAAACACTTGCAAGCGGCTCCCTGACAACCTTTGCCATAATTGCAGGTATGCCAATGAAATATAAAAAACTATGGGGCTGCTGGGACTTTCGCACCATTTTTCAGGCTTTCGAACCCAGACTGCAGCGTCCCGAACGCTGAGTGTTGGCCAAGTTGCACTACAGCCCCTCAACGAAACGGCTACTCTGAAGAATATTTAAAGGTATCCAGTCCTGAAGTTTAACGAAAAGAAACCCTTATTTTAAAAGGGAATCTATTGCAGATACAATCTTATCAGACAATACAGGCTTTTCAATATGCATTCTTGTATTGCAGATACAATCTTATCAGACAATACAGGCTTTTCAATATGCATTCTTGAAAAATGAGGCTTGTAATCAAAACCACTAATCGTAATGATTGGAACAGAGGGGTGTAACTCTTTAACTTTCTTTCCCAAATCTTCACCGCTTATAGAAGGGCGAATTTGACCTGCCTTAGGTTCAACGGCTAAATCTGTCAAAAACAAATCAAACCTCAAACCAGCTTCAATTTCCTGCATAAGCTCCTCTGCATCAGAATACGGCAAGCATAGATAGTTGGGACTACGCTCCTGTATGGCGTTTACAAAATAACCTGCGGACTCATCATCATAGATTAAAATTACTCTTTCAACCATAGCAGAGGTGAATGCGCTTTAATTTATAAAGTTAACAGGACTCTTAAGATGAGGCATGGCTATCAATCTTTACATTGTTACGCCCCTCAAGAAGCTTTGTGATAGCGCTCCAGTCCTCCTTACCCGGATTGCCGTCAACACTCTGCTGAAGAATTTTTATAACCTCCTGTGCAAGCGGAAGCTGCAATCCAAGACGCTTAATCTCTGACTCAGCAAGTTTCATATCCTTGTTCATAAGCTCAAGAAGGAAATGCGGCTCAAAGCTGCGAACAATTATTGCGGGCATTTTCGCTGAAGCCACACCGCACTTTGCGCCAGAGTTGTCAAGGACTTCGTGAATTGCGTCAAGAGGGACCCCATTCTTCAAGGCAAAAACAACACCTTCCAGATAACCCTCAAGAAGCATTGCCATTGTAGTATTCAACGCTATCTTCATCCTCTGCCCGTAAGTGTTTGGACCGCAGTGGACAAATCTTTTACCCATTGCCTCAAAAGCAGGCCTGCACTTCTCAAAAGCATCTTTCCCTCCGCCGAACATAAACATTAGAGTTCCTTCCTCAGCGCCCTTTTTGCTGCCGGTAACAGGGGCGTCAAGAAATTCAACACCTTTCTCACGGCATTTCCCGGCTATCTCAGCGGTAAAGTCAACAGATGTAGTGCTGCTGTCAACGAGAATGTTTTTTTGAGAAACAGCACTTATAATGCCGTTAGCTGAAAAAAGGACATCCCTCAACGCAGCATCATTGGAGACGCAGGTAAAGATTACCTCTGCCTTATCACACAACTCAGACGGCGTATTAACAACAGTTGCCCCAGCCACTGCCTGCGCCTTTGCCCTCGTCCTGTTGTAAACAAAAACCTTAAACCCCGCCTTAACAAGGTTTGCGCTCATACCAAAGCCCATTGTGCCTGTTCCGGCAAAGCCGACGCGTTCCATCATTCTCACAACTTATCAAACCCAATCATTCCTGAAAGAAGCTGCCAGACAATGTGCGGCAGGTCGCTGATTTTAACCCTCGCCTGCTTTGTAGTATCCCTCTCCCTGATTGTCACGTCATGATTTTTAAGCGAGTCAAAGTCAACAGTAATGCAGTAAGGAGTGCCAGCCTCATCCATCCGGTAATACCTGCGCCCAATAGCCCCGCTCTCATCATAGAAGCAACTGAAGTTCTGGCGCAGTTCGCCATAGATTTTTTTAGCTGCCGCAACCAGTTCATCCTTGTTGGAAAGAAGCGGGAACACAGCCACTTTTATCGGAGCAAGCTTTGGATGGAGGTGCAAGACAATATTCTCTCTCTTGCTGTCATACTCATAAGCGTCAAAGAGAAATACCAAAAAGGCGCGGTCAACGCCAAGAGAAGGCTCGGCAACAACATGAGGAACAATCTTTGACTTAGACTCCTCATCAAAATAACTTAAGTCCTTACCCGAAGCCTTAATGTGCTGCTGCAAGTCATAATCCGAGCGATTGGCAACGCCCTCAAGCTCCTTCCAGCCAAACGGAAAATTGAACTCCAAATCCCAAGTGTCTGCTGCATAATGGCTTTTTTCTTCCTGAACATGCTGCCTTATGCGGATGTTGTCAGCCTTCGCGCCCAGACTTATGAACCAGCGGTGCTCAAATGACAGCCAGTAAACATGCCACGGCAGTATGAGCTTCCTGTCAAGCATCTCCTTAACCTTCATCTTCCTGTGAGGCTGCTGCTTTTGCTGCATCTCGCTTGTAAGAATATTAAGCTCATAACCATAAAACTCACTTGCATAAGGGCACTCCCCAACTTTCTTAGGATGGACAAAATACTCAAGCTCCATCTGCTCAAACTCCCTGCAACGAAAGAGAAAATCGCGAGGCGCGATCTCATTGCGGAAAGCCTTGCCAATCTGGGCAATGCCAAAAGGCAGCTTCATCCTCGCATTTTCCTGAACAAGCCTGAAATCTGCAAATATCAGCTGGGCAGTTTCAGGGCGCAGGTACGCTTCCGCTTCCTTTTTCTGGCTTGGACCAACAGTTGTTTTGAACATCAAATTGAAAGGCAGGGTGACTTTCATCTCATCTGAACCGCACCGAAGGCATTTTACTTTATGCTTATAAATGAGCTTCTGCAAATCTGGCGCATACAGCCCGGTAGTGGAAACTTTTGCCTTGTCTTCAACTATGTGGTCTGCCCTTACACTATTTCCACATTTTCCGCACTCAGCCATTATGTCTGCAAAATTGGCAACATGGCCTGAAGCCTGCCAAACCTTAGGGTTCGTGATTATGCTGCCATCAATCCCGACAACATCACTTCGCTGGTGAACATGCGATTTCCACCACTCCTGCTTTATGCTGTTCTTCAGCTCAACACCCAAATGGCCGTAATCAAAAAAACCAGCCATCCCGCCGTAAATCTCAGAATTAGGATAAACAAAACCCTTCCTCTTGCAAAAAACAGCAAGCTCCTCAATACTCAGCTTACCCATCATCACGCCACTACTCCTATTAGGTTTAAATTGTTTGCGGTATTCTTAACTTCCTGAAAACTTTTCATCCCCGTCGTAAATCTTCCGAATTAGGAGGAAAGCTTTATTAATGACATGCAAGACTATAATTTCATGGCAGAGATAGAGTTTAAAGGACACAGGTTTGATACAGGACTAATCATAGTTTTTACAAGCTGCTTAGTGCTGTTAATCTGGATACTATTAAAACTCTTCAGAGTAATACAAACACCCCTGATTTTTGAAATGCTCCCGATAATTACTGGATTAGCAATGATATTCGGTTTTGGAGTTTCTGCCGGGAAAATCATGCAGGTAATCAAGCATCTGCAGGAAAATGATAAAGAAACAAACAGAAAACTGGAAAGCCTAATCAACGAGCATATAATGCTCAAAGCAGACTTCAAGCACTATGCACGCTACAAGAAAAGCATAATTTTTTAAATAATCCCTATTGATTGAACCTGTAAAAATGCCAATTGAGATATGCACGGTTTCTGGATACAGCGAATTCGGTAAGAACATGACTGCTGTCAGATACGGAAATGAAGCAGTAATAATAGACATGGGCATACACCCGGAAAACTACATAAAGTTCACGGAAGATGAAGAGGATTTGGCATTTCTCAATGCGCATGCGCTGATAAAGGCAAAGGCAATACCTGACGTCAACCCGATAGGCGACTGGACGCACATGGTAAAAGCCATAATACCAGGACACGCGCACCTTGACCACTGCGGCGCAGTCCCATACCTTGCAGAGCGCTACAATGCGCCGGTAATATGCACGCCATTCACGGCAGAGGTAATCAAGAGCATGATAAAAGACCGGGACATGGCGTTCAAAAACAAGATAGAAGCAGTGCAGCCAAACTCAACAAAGAAAGTATCTGAAAAAATCAGCGTAGAATTCATACACACAACACACTCAACACCACAGGCATCAATGGTTGCAGTGCACACGCCGGAAGGGACAGTGCTGTATGCAAGCGACTTCAAATTTGACGAAAGCCCGCTTCTCGGGAAGCCTCCAAACATGAAGCGGCTGAAAGCGCTTGGGCAGGAAAATGTGACTGCACTGATAATAGAGTCAACCTACGGAGACAAGCCCGGAAGAACACCATCCGAAGCGGTAGCGAGAGAAATGCTCAAGGATGCAATATACAGCGCAGACTCAAAAAAGAACGCAATAATCGTAACAACATTCTCATCGCACATCGCAAGGCTCAAAAGCATACTGGAAATCGGGGAAAAGCACGGAAGAAAAGTGGTATTTCTCGGCAGAAGCATGGCAAAATACATAGCAGCAGCAGAAAAAGCAGGGCTTACAAACCTGTCAAAAAAGGCAGAGGTAATAAGATACGGCAACAAGGTTGAAAGAAGGCTCAAAGAAATGCAAAGGGAAGGCAAGCAAAAATACCTCCTCGTATGCACAGGACACCAGGGCGAGCCGAAATCAGTCCTATCAAGGATAATAACCCAGAACTTCCTTGACACGAAAGACTATGTAATATTCTCATGCAGGGTAATACCAACACCAACAAACAAGGAAAACAGGGAACGCCTTGAAAGAGAGCTTAAGCGGCTTGGAGTGCACGTGCTTGTGGACGTCCACCAATCAGGACACGCATCACAGGATGAGCTGCGCGAGCTTATAGAACTGGTAAAGCCAAAAAACATAATACCCTCGCACGGAGAGGAAAAAACAAAGAAAGGGCTGATGGAACTTGCAGCACTCCTCGGATACAAGCAAAGCCAGCTCCACATGGCAAAAGACGGGGCAAAAATAACTGTTTAAACCTTCAGACTGACGACATTTGAGATGCCATGCTCATCCATAGAAACGCCATAAAGAGTGCCGGCTGACGTAATCACATTGTCGTTGTGCGATATCACAATATACTGCGCCTTCTCAGAGTATTTCCTGATAAGCTGGGCAAACTTCTCAGAATTCTTCTTGTCAAGCGCAGCATCAACCTCATCAAAAATGTAAAACGAAGCAGGCTCATAATCCTGAATAGAGAAAATAAAAGCAAGGGCTGTCATAGTCTTCTCACCGCCTGAAAGGCTGCGAATGTCCATAAACTTGTCGCCCGCAATGCGCACCCTCACCCTAACACCGCCATTAAACGGGTTATCAGGAGATTCAAGCATAAGATAAGCCTCGCTGCCCTTGGCAGAAAGCTCTGAAAAAGCCCTCTTGAAATTCGCATTAAGAGCGTCAAAGGTGTTCATAAAAAGCTCCTTCTTCTTGGACTCAATCTCACTCATCATGCCAACAACATCATCCTTCTCCCTTGAAAGCGTATCCTTCTTGCCAAGAAGCTCATTATACTGAGTTTCAACATCCTCATAAACCTCAAGAGCCTTCATGTTAACATTGCCCATCTCAGCAACCATCCTCTCAAACCTTGAAATGTCAGCCTTAAGCTGCTCCTCAGAAACACCCTCCCTCAACTTAACACCGGAATAGCGCGAAAACTCCTCCTGCAAGCCGGCAAGCTCACCAGCAACCTCAGAAGCCTTCAATGTTATGTTGTTAATCCTGACCTCAACGGTGTTAATCTGCTCCTCCTTCCTGATAATGCGCTCATCAGCAGATTGAACCTCCTCAATGAGCTTTGTCCGCTTTGCGAACAACGCCTTATTCTTCGCATGAAACTTCTCAGCCCTTGACTCAGCATCAGAAAGCTGCTTCCTGTCAGCAGCAGATTTTTTCACAAGCTGCCCCTTTTCCCCTGATAACGAGTCATAATCCCTTGAAATCTGCCTTATAATCTGGGAAATGCGCTCCCTCTCCTGGGCAAGAATATCATTCGCCTGAGATTTAGAACCGCTAATCTCAGTGTCAGCCGCAATAATCCTGCTGTCAAGCTCCTGCACCCTCTGCTCAAGAGCGGCAAGCTCAGCTACAGCTGCGGGGTTCCCAAGCCCTGCAATCTGCTCACGCAGCTTCATCTTCCCAGACTTCAACTCAGCCATCTTCCTGTTAAGCTGCGCAACAGACGAATCAGCATCTGAAAGCTGCGAAGAAACCTGCTTAAGCTCAGCAGCAAGCCCCTCCCTCTTCTTCCTTGACACATCAACATCAGAATCCTCCAGATGAAGGCTCTTCTCATCCCTGATAATCTCACCCTCAAGCTCAGCCTTCCTTATGCGAAGCTTTGAAATCTCCCCCTCATTCACTGCGCGCTGCTTCTCAAGAACACCCAAGGACGCCTCAAGCTCTGCAACAAGCGCCTCAGCAGACTCAAGACTTGAGCCAAGCTTACCCTCCTGAAAAGCAGTTGAAGAGCCCTGCCTGAAACCGCCATGCATAGCACCAGAAACCTCAGCAAGATCGCCATCAAGACCAACCATCCTGTAACTCCCGATGCCAATGCGCCTCGCAACATCAATATCATCAACAACAAGAGTATCACCAAAAACATAACTGAAAACATCCTTATACCTGCTGTCAAAAGAGACAAGCTCAATAGCCAGTCCGTGAGAACCCTTATCAGAAACCTTAATTGATGAAGACTTAGACCTCATCTTGTTCAACGGAAGAAAAGTGGCGCGGCCAAGCTTCTTCAGCTTAAGATACTTAATGCACTTGCTTGCAGTCAAATCAGTATCAACAACAAGGCTGTTAATCCTCGGGCCTGCAGCAGCCTCAAGCGCAGCAGAATACTTTGCAGGCACACTACCGAGCTGCGCAACAGTGCCATGAATACCCTTAATATCGCCCTGCTCAAGAAGCGACTTAACAGCATTACTCCCAAAAGCCCGCTCCCTGAAGGCAAGATGCTCCATCCTAAGCTTAGTAAATGACTCATTGGCAGAAAACAAGCGCTTCTTAACATCACCAATACCAGCTGAAATAGAAGAATCCTCACTCAAAAGCCGGTTAAGCTCAAGCACAACCCGCCTGAAAGCCTGCCTTTTATCCACCAGCTGCCCAAGCTCAGACTTATTTGTCGCCTCAATCTCAGCAACCTTCTTCATAGAATCATCAAGGGACGCAATCTGAAACTCAAGCCTGTCCTTGTCACGCAAAAGCTGCTGCTTCTTCTCAACAGAAGACTGAAGCTCAAGCTGCAACAACTCAATATCCTTATCAACCTTCATAAGCTGCTCCTCAATCCTTGCAACATCAGAACTACCGCCACGCAGCTTTACAATCTCTGACTGAAAACGTGACCTCTCCCCGACAACAGACGACTTTTCCTTCTCAAGCTCAACAACCCTCGCTGAAAGGGAAGCGATTTTTGAGTCAACATCCTGCAGGTCAGACTCAAGCTGAACCTTACGCGAAGAAACCTTCCCCAGCTCAGACTCAATCATATGCACCCTATTTGCAGCAGTCGCAATATCCACCCTAAGCTGCTCAACAGCCCTATGCAGCGAAAGCTGCTCAGCCTCAGCCTTGCTCTCAACCTCCTCTGTAATTGACTGGACTTCCTTCTTCTTCTCCTCAGCAGCAGAACGCAGCTTTGCAATGTCATCCTTAATGCCTGAAATCTCCGAATTAAGGGCGGAAATCTCCACATCAAAACCAGTTTTCCTTGAAGACTTTGAACCAATCTGCAGGTGAAGATAAGTTGCACGGTCCTCAGCAACCCGCTCATTAAGCTCACGATACTTCAAAGCCTGGTCGCGGTCCTTCTTAAGCTCCTTAAGGTGGGTTTTCCTCTCAGCAAGAAGAATCTCAGCCTCCCTGACGCGGGACTCAACACGCTCAAGCTCAGCCAAAGCCTTTTTCTTCTTCTCCTCGTAAACACCAATGCCTGCAATATCCTCAACAACCTGCCGCCTCTCCTCAGAACTCATCTCAACAAAATGGGTAATATCACCCTGCAAAACAACATTATAGCCGTCAGGGTTAATCTTTGCAAGCGACATCACATCAAGAATCTGCTGCCGCGTATGAGGCTTGTCATTAATCCTGTAAACACTCTGGCCGGAAGGCTTGATAATCCTGCTCAGCTTCACAACCGCCTCACCAAAAGGGAACACCTTTTTGCTGTTGTCAAAAAAGATACTCACCTCAGCCCTTGAGGCAGGCTGCTTCAACTTACCCCCATTATAAATAAGATGGGAAAGCTTCTCAGTCCGCAACTCCCTGCTGGATAATCTTCCCAGCACAAAACACAGGCTGTCAAGAATGTTGCTATTGTGAACAATTATGTTGTTCGCAATAAAATTATGATGCAAATCAACAGAGAGGTCATAAACCCATTCATCCTCAGATGGGCGCTTTTCAATGGAAACTATTTCATCCCAATAAACATCAGAAAAAGCAAGAAGCTCCAATGCCTGAAGAGAGGAAGAATCCTGCTCAAGGGGATGGAAAAGATGCTGAACAAGCTGCTGTGCGCCCTGCGTTGTAGGCAGGCATTGATTGTAACAATAAGCATCCAGCCTCGGAAACAAGCGCCTGAACTTTTTGACGCTAATCCCAAGTTCAGAAGAAGCAAGTTTTACGAGATGATTTACCTCCAAAACATCAATATTCGGATTGCCTTTCTTCAGCAGAAGCTGCGAAAGCCTCCTCTGCTTCTCAAGATGGAACAAAGGGACAAAGGCATGAAATCTCATCGCATTATTAACACCAGATATGCGAATAGTAATGTAACTCCCTGAAAAACCCGAATTAGTAGCAGTCTTCACGCTTTCCCCGGAAGTGTAAGTTATTCCCAGCCTTGTAAGAAGCGTCTCAACACCAATTGCAAGCGAAGGACTTTTAGTAGTAAGCTCAATTGAGGAGCCTGAAACATAACCATCCCCACTGTAAAGCCCGCTTAAAAGATTGCCAACCTCTTCATCTGTGCTATGCGAAAGAAACAGATTGGAAACCGACTTACTGGCTGTATCCCAACCCATTCCAAGCTTTGTCAGAATAACCACCGCAGGATGAGAATATGCCAGAACATCACAATAGTTATCCTTGTATTTCCTGACGCTTGGAGCAATTCCAAACACCTGAGAAAAGATAACTGCATAGTCTGCAACAATAGCTTTGTTACTATTAGTGAACCTTGCAGTATTCTCAGCAATTCTCCCCTCTGCAAGAAGATACCCAAAAAGCCGCGAAAACTCAGGGCTGTTACGCCAAGGCATCAGGCAAGTTTTGCCAGTAGTCTTGCCCTTCACCTTAGAAATAAGAGATATTATGCCCCCTTCAGAAAGCCCTGCGAATAACAGGAGCTTCACAAGATAACTGAAATTAACAGCCTGCTTACAGCACAATCCCTTAACCGCCATAAAAGGAACGCCAGCAGCCACAGCAAAAGATTTCCACGTTTCAAATCTTTTATCCTTTGCAGACTTAAGAACAGAAAAAAAGCCTACATCGTAAGGCACAAATAAGCTGTCCTCAGGCTTGATAAGATACAAAAGCTCAGTAAAAAGAAGGCTCTGCTCAGGAACTGAAATGCTCCTTGGAACAGCAATCCGCTGGCGTTCAACAAGCTTATCTGCACGAATACTGGCAAGCCTGCTTCCCCTGAGTATAAAAAAAGGATGGGAAGGTGTTACCACCGCCTTACGCCCGCTGCGGGTTTTTATATGATACAAAGTATCAGGAGATGTCCGCTTTATGTAATAAGCAATCGGCCTTTCAACTATACGCAAAGTGCCCATATCAAGACAGAGAATGCGCCTACCATCACCCTTTACCATCAAACCATCATCTAAAGGAACTGCCCCTCCTTTATCCAACCCACTGTTCACAATACTATCAATCCGCTCAAGAGAACCATCAGAAAGGCTGACAAGACTAGCCCCAACCAAGCACTTCCCCGAACCGTTAGGCCCTATGACTATATTAAAATCCCTTGTGAAAGGCAGCTCAGTGCGCTTCGCAAAGGACTTAAAGCCATGAATAACGAGGCGCTCAATGTGAGTCATACACACAGGACAATAAAAACTTTTTATATAAAGTTTACGGCAGAGTTACGTCTTAAATAACAGATACTGTCCCACTGCACCCTAACCCTTTAATCCACACATTCCCCTGAGCGACAGCCGTCCCTTAATCTGAGATGCAGGAGTCCTGTCAAAAGCAAAAGTTATTTATACTAATCATACTATTCGTAATAGTATGAATAATCATAATATAGGCAAAATAAGGACTGCGCGGGTAAACGACAGAGGGCAGCTTGTGATTCCTGAAGATATAAGGGAAGACTTAGGAATAACAGGCAACAGCACACTAATTATCATAGAAAGACAGGGTGAGCTTTTGCTCAAAACAGAGTCTGAAGTGCTTAAAGTAATAGAAGACAAATTCTGGAAAGCCCTATCCCAAGAATCACTCAAAAGAGCGTGGGGAAAGGAAGATGAAATTTGGGACAAGCTCTCAAAGGTGCAGTGATTATGAAGCAGCAGGACCTGGTTTGGGTAAGGCTGCCTTTTTCCAATCTTCAGGAAAGCAAAGTGAGACCTGCTGTTGTCGTGTCCAACAACGACTATAACAAAAACAGCCCTGATATTCTTGTCTGCGCCATCACTTCAAACCTTGAGCCAAGGAGACACAGCGTTTTGATTGGGCAGGAAAGCCTCTTAAGCGGCAATTTGCCAGTAAAAAGCAGGATTCGCGCTGATAAGATTATGCAAATTGAGAAAAGCCTCATAGTAAAGCCGTTTGCATCGCTTAACAGCACGGCATTTGATTCTCTTGTTGCCGAAATTATAAGCCTTGTTAAGCGAAGTAAGGCATAAGTTCAATTTCCTATAGTAACCGTGCCTATATTAGGCGGACTTTACAAGTTTTATACAATTATTAAAGTCCGCAGCCATAAATATAAAACAACACCTATGGAGAAGTTAAAACTTGAGTCGTTTACTTTGCAGAAAACTTTTTAAAGCTATCCGCAACCCTTTTACCATATGAGTGAGACTCCCCGTGTAACTCTGGAATATTCAAGTCCTGTGATACAGAGTCAATACATCTCGGAGGGCTCTTTGAATCCCACTTTTGGAGCGTATATAGCTATGCAAGGAGCGCAGATTTTTCTGGAGTATGCACCTAATGGTATGCTTAAAATTAGCTTAAGTGAAGTTAAAGGTCATCCCGGAGGGTTGGAGCGTGCTGTGACTAACTGTGCAGAGATTATAATCCCTTTAAGTGCAATCAGAGACTATAATAAAGCGGGACTTGAGATTGCAACAAGAGCCCTGACTGACATTGGGTATAAGTTTGAGCCAAAGCCGAAAAAGGGTGTGCTGAAAGTTTCAGAAATTCCTAAAAATGTAACAAGAATACTTGAAGCTGTGGCGAGCGTTTAATATCAGCGGACACAACTGCCTATAATTGAATTCTACTCATTGCTTTTTTGGAATTGCCTTCGCTTGACAACTTTTCATCATCCCTGCGACTGGCGGCAAGCTGCCTGATGCTAACAGGATGCAGAAAATCCTAAGCACCAAAAACCCCCGCCACCATCTCATCAGATAACCCCCTACCTCTGATTGGCTGTTCTTTAGGGCGAGCCTTTGAAAGAAACCTGCGGGCTTTAGCCCGCTTAGATGAATTTCAAATTTGAAAGGGCGAGCCAGTCGTAGAAAGCTTTTTCTTGATAATGTGTTAAAGAATTAAATGGCGGGCTCGTCGTATCTGGAGCGCCGCTCATTTGTTTGAACTGGTGTAGCGTGAGCTGTGCCGGTTCGGGAATAAAAAACTTTCTGCGAGGTGCTTTGAGAATGGAAATTGAACTGGTAGTTAGCAGCAGCGCGGTGGGTGAGAGCAACTTTCACCTTCAGCTCACGCCTGCTTACAGGCAGACGGTGTTTGAAGATAAGCTTGTGCGCGAATTGACGATTGTTTACATAGCGCAGAAGCTCAGGCAGCATAAGGTTGTGTTGTCTGCTTACGGTTTTGGGCCTGACCATTTGCACTTGTTTGTGAGCAATGTGCGGTTTATTAGCGAGGTTGAGCTTGTCAGGCAGATTAAGGGGTATAGCAGTTACATGATGCGCCGCGGGCACGCGGCGTTATTCCAAGATAAGCTTTGGGGTGGCAAGTTTTGGAGTGAAGGGCATTTTTATAGAAGTGTTGGAGCCGTGCATAAGGAAGCGGCGTATTGGTATGTGAAGGAAGGGCAGAAGAAGCATTGGCAGAAGTATACGTATGAGGAGTATGTGCGTTTGAAGAATCAGACGGCGCTTACTGATTTCGCAGCGTGAGTCGTAACGCTGCGGGCTTTAGCCCGTGAGTAGTTTACGATGCGGGTAGTTTCCTCTTACGCCAAGCACGCCGTCATCAATCACTCCGAATGAGAAAACAACTGCGCTTTTGTCTGGCATTTTCCTTAAAACAGACAATCCGTCCCCGGGGTAATAGTTTTCAGCGGATGTGTATTCTTTGCAGGGGAAAAATTCGGTAATTGGGTGTTCACCTGGCCCAATCTCAACCACGGGGTGATGCTGAAGCTGGTAGAAGAAGGGTGCAAAGGCGTCAAGCCTCTCCATTCTGCTAACAAGGTGGGTAATCTGAGGTATATGGCTCATTGGAAACCATAAAAACTGCAATTCCCAAATCTCTTTATCAGTTAATTTAGCGGTTAAATCCTGCGCCATTTTAAGAAAGCGAACATTGCTTGGTTTTTAAGATTTGTCATTAAATGCGGGGCTTACAGGATAAGCGTGCCGGCGCATTAACAAATTCTGCAGCAGCAACAACTTTAAATACGCAGTGGCAGAATCCTTTTGTTAAGGACCTGTAGCTCAGCTTGGACAGAGCGAAAGCCTTCTAAGCTTTAGGCCCAGGGTTCAAACAGCCTCACTGCGTTCGGAGCTTTACAACGCAGGGGCGTTGAAAGTCCCTGCAGGTCCGCTTTTGCGAGGGTAGCCAAGCGGCTAAGGCGATCGCCTGCAGAGCGATTATTCGGGGGTTCGAGTCCCCCTCCTCGCTTTTTGGAGTGCACAAAATAAAAAGCCCAATCATTGCAAGCAGCGGGGGTATCATAACAAATGAAGGATTTTTTGAAAAATATTCTGCTTTTGGCAGTTACTGTTGTTGCCTGCCTTGTTATTCTTGAGTTTGCAGTCCGCGCTTTTTATCCTGTCCAGACACAGCAGGCTCGCGAGGTTTTTGTGAATTATCATGAGCTTATCCCAAATCTTAATATGTGGATGATTGATGACAATGGCGAGTTTAAGAGCAGGCTTGTCACCAACTCTGAGGGCATGAATTACCCTTATTCAATTCCTTACAAGAAAAGAAACAATGAGTTTAGAGTTATGATGGTTGGCGACTCATTTACTTTGGCTGCTTACGTTCCATTTGAGGAGTCTCACCACCACCTTCTTGAGGAGCGCCTCAGGAAAAGATTTGGGGATTATGTAACGGTTGTCAATGCCGGGCAGGGCGGCAGCGGAACGAGCCAGCAGCTTGTTTATTTCAAAAGAAAGGCTGCCAGGTATGAGCCTGATGTTGTTTTGCTTTATTTTTACCCCAATGATGTTGAAGACAATCTCTTGAGGGGCGTTCACCGCTGGAATGGCGGCAGGATTGCTGAAGATTTGCAGCCGGTAAGTAAAGGTTTTGGAGCAGAAGTGAGGGAGTGGCTCGGCATCCATTCCAATCTCTATGTGCTTTTCTGGAAGAGTGTTGTGAGAGTTGAGGCGGTAAGGGGCGTTATGCTGAGGCTTGGCATAATAAAATCGTCTTACATAACTTCAGCAAATACAATACCTTTGCTTCACCTTCAGATTCTCCGCAGCCCTTCTGCGAACAGCCCGGAGATTGAGTCCCGGATTGCTGATGGCTGGAATATTACAACAACGCTCATAAAGGAGTTAAGGAAATCCTCAAATGAGGCTGGCGCGGAATTTCACGTTGTTATTATCCCTTACAAAGAGCAGGTTGATGAAACACAGCTTTCTAAAATGCTTGCCATGCAGGGCTGGAACCGCTCTGACATTGAGCTGGAGCGCGCCCAGAACACTTTAAAGGCTTTCCTTGACTCAGAGGGCATTCCTTACCTTGATTTGCTTCCTGCGCTGCGCTCTGCCAACAGGAACAATTCACTTTACTTTGATGTTGATGTCCATTGGACTAAAGCGGGTTATGGTGTTGCTGTTGACCAAGTTTACAATTACCTCGTCAATGGAAATCTTATTCCTTCATCTTAGGGAGCATCCTGTAAGCTATGATTGCCGTTATTGCCGCCGTTGCCATGAATACGAGATAGCTTGTTCTTCCCAGAAGGAAAAGAATAAAGCTACCAAGCAGGGCTGCTGCCGCAACTATCGCAACCATTTTTTTCTTTTTCATCTTATATTTTAGTGGACTCGCCGGGATTTGAACCCGGAGCCTCATCCCTGCGAAGGATGCGTCATGCCGTTAGACCACGAGCCCGTGTCAAGAAGAAGCTTCAGCTCCCTTTATAATTTTTTGTGAATTGCCGGGTGTGGGACAGAATTAGTTAAGCTTTGATGATTATTACGTAAGCTCTTTTTCCAATGTACCTTTTTGGGACGTCTGCTTTTGCAGATGTTCCTATTGGCGTTATTGTTCTTTCCAGGAATCCTTCAACTTTTGACTCGGTGAGCTGTAGTTTTCCTTTGTCGAGTTCGATTTTTCTTGGCATATCAATGAGTTATCTATAGATAACTTTAAATACTTATTGGTGTTGTAGAATACGTTATGACAAAAATGACTAAGGAAGTGCGGGATATCGTCAGGATTCTTGATGATATCGTGAAGGAGTATAAGGAGGAACACCCTGAGAAAGAGAGGAATTGGCGTACTTATGAGCAGCGTGTTGCTGAGCGGTTGAAAACCGCTTTTCGGGAGCTAAAACCTCTCGTGCATGAAGCTGCTTCCTCAATCAGTTTTGTCTCTGGTGAAACCAGAGGCGCAAAACCCTTACTTAATGTTGAGCAGCGAACGCTTGCAGTTCTGATAAAACATTTAGTAGGAAAGAGTAATAGGAGCATGGCGGCAATGTTTGTAATCTTTTCCTTGCTTAGCGATATTGATGTGAGTTACAAAACAGTGGAAAGATTTTATTCAGACCCTGAAGTAATTGCGGTTCTGTGTAACCTTCACTTGCTCATTCTGAAAAAGAAGGGAGTCAACGAAATTGATGGCTCGGGTGATGGCACTGGTTATTCTCTGACGATAAAAACACATTATGCCAGTGCGGCTCAAAAGCTTAAAGATAAAATAAAGGACATAAGTGCTCAGTTGAACAAAGAACGCGAGAAAAAGCTTTTTGTCTATTCATTCAACTTAATCGACATAACAACTCGAATGTATGCTGGCTTTGGAACAAGTTTCAAAAGCGAAAAAGACGCTTTTGAAAAGGCTTTGCAGATAGCAAAAGAAACAGGAATCCCAGTCAAGTCAATAAGACTTGACAAGTATTACAGCGCTGAATCATACGTTGAGCGCTGCCAGGAATACCTGGGAAAAGTAAAAACTTTCATCATTCCAAAAAGCAATATCGCCACAATAGGAGTGGGCGAGTGGTCTCGAATGATTTATCATTTTGTGGGAAACACCAAAGGTTTCTTGGAAGAATATTTCCAGCGAAACCAGTCCGAAAGTGGCATAGCTGAAGATAAGAAAAGAACTGGTTGGAAGCTGGGACAGAAAAGACCTGACAGGATAGATACTGCCAACATGCTCACGTCCCTATGGC
>JACPBT010000078.1 GCA_016180145.1 Candidatus Woesearchaeota archaeon
TTGGTGCTAGTGAGAAGTCTGGTGCTGGTATGCGGGTTGCTGAGGTTAAGCCTGCTGCGTCTATGCCTAAGCCTGTTGTGAAGTCTGCTGGTGCGGTTTACAAGTATTTGTCTATTATGAGGCAGGGTACTGATGCTATTGTTAAGGCTGATGTTAGTTTCAGGGTTGAGAAGGCGTGGTTTGCGTCTAATAATTTTGATTCTGAAAAAGTTTCGTTGCAGAGGTATCATGCTGGTTCGTGGTCTTTGTTGCCTACGAGCATGGTTGGTGAGGATGCTGTGTTTTATCATTATAGGGCTGAGACTCCGGGCTTTTCAATTTTTGCGATTACCGGTGTGGTTAAGGAGGTGCGGCTTGAGAAGTCTTCGGCAGTATCTTTGTCTGCTCCTGATGTGAAGACTGTTTCAGAAGGGGTTGTGCCTGAGAGTGTGGATGCTGCTGTGCCTGTTTCCGGTGGTGTGGCTGTTACTGGTAGTGTGGTTGGCGTTCCTGTGAGGGCTAATCCGTTTGTTGGTTTGTTAATAGTTTTGGCATTGGTGCTTGCAGGGGTTTTTGGTTGGAGGCGTTACAAGTCTGCCCGCCGCGGGAGGTAGTTGGCATGAAAGATAACGCTTGTCACGGTTGTTTCCGTGCTGGCAGCAGCGTTTATGACTGTAAGTACAGCGGGCTGTAAGCCCGCGTAATAAATTAATCGGGGGTGGTAGGCATATGACTTGTGACAGTTGCATGCATATTCATATGCATAATGTAAGGGAAAATTATTCATCCACTGAGGATTTATTTAAGGCAGGCAGCGCTGCATTGAAGGTTGAGGGAACAGAGGATTGGGAGCTTTTTTTTAATTTCTGGCTTTCCTGCCTCAGCGCAAATCTTAGTTTAAGGCGTCCTGATGAGGATGCTTATGGCGTGCAGCTATTCACTCTTTTTGGGGCAGCGCAGGAAGACGACGCTGCCCTTAAAAGGCCGGATGAGGAGGTGCTTGAATGAGGTCAAATTACGTAGTAACAGGTGCAGTTGTGGCTGGTTTGCTGTTGGCATCCTGTAGTCCTAAGATGGCTCCCACACCTACTCCCAATGCAACTTTTCAGGCTCGCTTAACTTTAGATTCAATTATGAGAACAGAACAGGGGGCTGAAGTTGTCAGATGTTCAAGTGAGAAGGATGAGGCTATTGTTCCAACCGTCCGCATTTCCGGCGCGGATTATAAGCTAACTTGGGCATCTGTGCCAATTTCAGATGGCATTGGAGATTATTCTGCAAAAATATCCGGCGGAAGTATCAGGCTTACACCTTTTACGTTTGACTGCATTGACGCATTTTGGGATAATGAGTATTCGCAGGTTATTGCTTTTGGCCATGATGCAAGCCTCTTTCCTTCAAAACTCGCAGCTCTGGCACCGGCTGTAGGCACTTCTGAGCACAAGTTTGATGCAGCAAGCATCTTTCACCCTGGTCATATTAAAAGTGTGTTAACCGCTTACGGTGTCGTGGATACGCCTCGCAATCCCCAGCCTGCACTTCAGAAGGATTTTTTGGTTGTTACTGCAGCAAGCAATATTAGTGAGCTTATTGCTGAGGCAACCCCTGCAGGGGGTAAGGCTCCTCCTTACATTCCTGTAGCGTTTCTTGTTGATAGGGGTTCATGGCAGAGTTCTTCAGGGCAGCTTACTGTTGTTTCTTACATGGTGCTTGGCACTCAGGGCCAGCCTGTGCTGCCTCGCCTTGTTGAAACGCAGCCGAGAGAGTTTCAGTCAATAGTAAGCTCTGCAGCCCTGCAGTTGGAATATCAGCTTGACATTGATGGTCAGCTAACGCCTCACTCAATCCCTTTTAATGATTTTTTTGCACAGCAGCCGTTATTTAACGCTGTGCGTTTTGGAGAATACTTCATTAAATAGCGAGGTGGGCACGTATGAAAATTAATTCGCTTTTGTTGTTGTTTTCGCTTGCAGTTTTAATTCTGCTTGTCGCAGGCTGCGTTAAAGCACCGCCTACAGCGCCTCTTACTGAGCGCCAGCAGGCTGAGGTGGACGCGGTAACTGCAAAAGAAATAGACGAGGTTCTGCGTCCTGAAAACGGAATGCAAAAAACTGTTGAAATATCCTCAGCAGGCTTCAATCCGGCTGCTGTGAAGATTAATGTTGGAGATACAGTAACGTGGATTAACAAGGACTCTGTTGCCCACTGGCCTGCTTCAGCGCAGCATCCAACTCATACAGTCTATCCTGAAGCAGGAGGCTGCATTGGCAGCAGGTTTGATGCCTGCCGCGAATTGGCAGAAGGCGAGAGTTTCTCATTCACGTTCAGCCATGCAGGCGAGTGGAAATACCATGACCACCTGAACTGCTGCACGGATTCAAGGTTTTTCGGGACTGTAATTGTGGGTGAGGAAGAAGTTGGCGAGTCTTACCAGGAGCCGGCGAAGGAGGCTGCTAAGTCTGCTGCTTCAGTTGTTTTGAAATCTGCACCAAAAATTGCTGCATTAGGCATTAAATTTTCAGTGTCTTGGGGCATTGCCAGTGAGTCAGCTATGACATCACATACGGCTGTTCATTACGGCAGGCAAAGCGTTCCCGATCCCAAAGCGCCCTCTGACTATCCTTTTGCGTCGCACATATTTTGCAGTGCTACTCCATGCAAAATCCCTAACGAATTTCAAACGCCAATAACAATACATGAGGAGGGAATATACTACTACCGTGCCCATACGATAATCAACGGAAATAACTTCTGGTCTGATGAAGTGGCCATTAACGTGAGCAGCGCTCCGGAAGTGGTGAGCATGGTTACGCGCCCTTCGGGTGGCGGCGGAGGGTATTGAGGCGGTCTGAGTTGTCGACGTTTGAAGCTAGGCAGAAATTTTTGGATGTGCTTGCACATGAGTGAGAAACATATTTATATCATGCAAACCGTATCCCGCCACATGAAGCATCTTATGTTAGCATATGTTGCTGTAGCAGCTTTAGTTGCGGCTTTGCTTCTCCCTTTAACCGCATCTGCAGAGGTGCAAAGCTATTCTGCGCAGTATGTTGTCATGGATGGCGAAGTTTCTGTCAACATTGCAATTGGCCTTGGCGGAAACGTGTCGCGCTTTGAGTGGCTTGTTCCTGAAGATGCAGAATCCCTTGATAGCAGTCCTGCATACTCTGAGATTGTAGAGTTGGAAGATTCAAGAAAGGTTGAATTTAGCGGCAGTCTTCCGTCTGTTATAAGCATCAGTTACAGCACTGCATTGCTGCTCCAGCACGCAGGCGGCACCAGCTTCTTCATTGCAGACCTTCCGGCAACTGGCGCAAACGATGTATCAGTGTCAGTCACACTGCCAGAAGGCGCTGCGCTCAAGCACAGTGTTGATTCGCCTGTCAGCTCATTTGTGCCCCAGACCGGGAGAGTGAGTACCGATGGCAAGAGGATTATTGTCAGTTGGGATGAGGCTGATTTTGTTAATGGTAATTCCATTCTTGTAATGTATAACACTGGCGCTGAAAATGGAGTGTTGCTGCCTTTGCTTGTCCTTTCATTCTTAGTGGTGGTTGTGTTGTCAATATTTCTTTACAGGCGCAGGGCAGAAAAGCCATTAGCAGACAGTGCCGATGCTGTTGATGACGTGTCTGCTTTGACTAAGAATCTTTTTGAGGAGGAGAGGAAGATTGTTGAGCTTCTCGTGGCTGCAAAGGATGCAGAGCTTTGGCAGAAACAGATTGAAATAAGCACAGGCTTTTCTAAGGTTACACTCTCTCGCAAGCTGCGCAGCCTTGAACAGAAGGGGCTTATTGAAAAAATACCTTATGGGAATGCCAACAAAATCAGGCTTCGTAAGGCTCAGGGTGCCTGATTTCATTTTGTTTCAGGTTGTTCCGCATGTTAATTAAATACTTATCTTCCTTTCCTGTTTTCAGAATTCAAAATCAGCGAGGTGGTTTTTATGGCTAAATTGAAAAAACAGGCGTTGTTTGCAGTTGCTGCGTTGTTTGCAGTTTTGCTTGCATTTTCCGCAGCTGCCGTTTCAGGCAAGTCACCGGATGATATTGTGTTTGAGTTTGATGATGATGTTTTTTGACAGGCTGTTTGACAGGGTTGGCTTGGCAATGGCGTTTGGCAGTGAAGCTAAGGCAGATAGGGCTATGATGGTTGCTAAAGAAAGGCTTGCTGAAACAGAGAAAATGATGGCTTCCAATAAGCTTGGTGCTGCTGGCATTGCTCAGGCAGGGCATGGTGATGCCTTGGAGGTTGTCAGGCACTCTCTTAGGAGGATGCGCAGTGACAACCCTGACGCTTCGCTTGAGAGTCAGATTGAGTTTGAAGCCGAGCTTGAGGAGCATGAGATTGAAATCAATCACGTCAGGGATGGCTTGAAGTTGAGGCTTGAGTTGAAGGATGGCTTGTCAGAAAGCCAGCTTTCTGTTATTGATTCGCTTATTAGTCTTTTGCAGAACCAGACTGGAAAGGTAAAGGCTGATATTGAAGGCGAGAAGGACCGGCTTAAGTTGAAGATTAAGAGCAGTGAAGGAAAGTCTGAGGTTGAGTTTGAAGCTGAAATCAGGGGCTTGGAGGAGAAAGCCGGGCTTGTTGGGTTGAGAAGGGAAAGGGCTGTGGAGCAGATTGATGAGGCGCTTGAAGAAATTGCAGAAGCTAAGGACATGATGTTCGGAAGAAACCTGTCCAATCTTACAGGTGGGGCGGCTATTGCTGAGCTTGTTTCACAGGCTGAAATGAAAATTGCAGATGCGAGGGCTGCGTTTAGTGATGGCAGGTTTGGTGAGGCGTTTGGACTTGCAGAGTCTGCTGAGCAGCTTGCTAAAAATGCAAAAAGGCAGCTTGAGCGCGCTATCTCAGTCAGTGAGGATTCTTCTGGAAGGAATGGGGTTGGTGACGAGAGGCTTGAGATAAAGGCAGAGCTTTTTAACTCAACTTCTGAGGTAAAGGTTGAGCTTAGGTTCACGGCAGCTTCAACAGACCGGGTTGGGGCTATTAGTGAGTTGTTATCAAGGCTTAACCTTACAAAGGAGGATATTAATCGTCTTTTGGATTTGGAGAATGAGACAGAAGATGAGCGCGACTTTAACAACAGGCTGAAAACAGAGATAAAGACCAAGGAGGGATTGGCATCAGTCCGCTTTGAGCTTGAATTTCCTTTAAACACTACCAGCCGCGCAGATATTGTTGACAGTATTTTCAGCAGGCTTTCCTCGTTGACAAAGGATGACCTTGAAAGGCGTTGACAAAGGATGACCTTGAAAGGGCTTTGGGTGCAGGGGAAAGGTTTGAGTTTGAGAGGAGGGACAAGCGGGAGATTGAGGTTGAGGTTGAAGACGGAATTGCCAAGGTAAAGGTTGAGGTTGGTCCTGGCAGGCTTAGGTTTAGCATGCCGTTTACCAACGAATCAGCAGTGTTTGCCGAGATATCTTCAATAGCCGGCATTCCAATAGCTGAGGTTATGTCTCTGGCTAAGGTGGAGTTTGAGGATGATGAAGATGAGGATGGTGAGCGCGACAGGAGGCGTGGCAGAGGTAGTGATGATAACAATACTGGCGATGATGACGATGAAAACGAGTCCCGTGGCAGAGAATCGGATGATGACGATGATGACCGCAATAAAGGCGAAAGGCGCGGCAGGGGAAGCGGCAATGGCAATGATGGTGGTAGTGGCAAAACCTCTCCGATACCTTTATAAACAACTGCTTTCCTCCTCTTGTTCAGGCATTGTTGTTTCAATGTCCAAGCGTGTTTGCGCTTTTGATGCCTGAAAAGCCGGCCTTTTCAGTACTGAGCTTTGCATGACGCTCTGGTTCTTATAAGGGTCTGGCATTAAAAGGCTTTTTTGAAGGCTGTGTTGTGGTATTTGGAGTAGTCTGTTAAAAATGGCGACAACGAGAAGTCCGAGGAAGGGAAGTTTGCAGTATTGGCCGAGGAAGAGGGCTGTTCGTCCTTTTTTGAGGATTAGCCATTATCCTGAGCTTGCTGAGGTTAAGCTTAACGGCTTTGCAGGTTATAAGGTGGGTATGACTCATATTTTTGTGGCTGATAACCGTCCTAATTCCATGACTAAGGGCAAGTCTGTTCTTCTTCCTGCCACGATTATTGAGTGTCCTCCGCTTAAGGTTGCTTCTGTTCGTTTTTATCGTTCTTCTCCTTATGGCTCGTCTGTTGCGCGTGAGGTTTTTGTTTCAAGGGATAAGAATCTTGCGAGGCGTGTTTTGCTGCCTAAAAAGGATGCTTTAGTCCAGCTTGATGAAGTTGCTAAGGAGCTTGGCAGCTTTTCTGATTTGAGGCTTAATGTTTATACACAGCCCCATTTGTCGTCTGTTGGTAAGGTGAAGCCTGAGCTTTTTGAGATTGCTTTGGGCGGCAAAAGTGTTGAGGAGAAGTTTAATTATGCTAAGTCTATTGTTGGCAGGGAGATTCCTGTTGCTGATGTTTTGAGGGAGGGTCAGCAGGTTGATGTTTATGCTGTCAGTAAGGGTAAGGGGGTTCAGGGTCCTGTTAAGCGTTTTGGCGTGAGTTTGAGGAGTCATAAGTCTGAGAAGGGTGTGAGGGGTCCTGCTAATGTTGGTTCATGGACTGGTAACAGGTCTTGGACTGTTGCTCATGCAGGAAGGATGGGCTTTCATTCAAGGGTTGAGAGGAACAAGTGGCTGCTTAAGCTTGGCAGTAAGCCTGATGAGATTAATGCGAAGGGTGGCTTTGTTAATTATGGTGTCGTGAGGAGTTCTTACATCCTTTTGAGGGGTTCGTTGCCTGGGCATGCGAGGCGGCTTGTGCGTCTTACTCCTTCCCGTTATCCTAATCACAGGTTGCCTGTTCAGGCGCCTTCTATTGATTATGTAAGTTTGGAGTCAAGGCAGGGTTGATTATGGAAGTTCAGGTTTTTGATTTGGATGGGAAGGGTGTTCAGCGTATTGAGCTTCCTGCTCAGTTTAGTGAGTCTGTCAGCCCGAGTCTTATTTACCGTGCTGTGATGGCTTTGCAGCTTAACAGGCGTCAGCCTTATGGAACCAAGCCTGGTGCAGGCTCCCGTGCCTCAGCCCAGGTTTCAAGGAGGAGGCGTAAGTATCGCGGCTCTTATGGCAAGGGTATTTCAAGGGTGCCGAGGAAGATTATGGCGCATAGCGGCTCGCAGTTTAGCTGGCAGGGGGCTGTTTCTCCTAATACTGTTAAGGGCAGGCGTGCCCATCCTCCTAAGGGTTATACGATTTTGGATAAGAAGATTAACCGGAAGGAAAACAGGAAGGCTGTCCGCTCTGCGCTTTCCGCATCTATGCAGCCTGCTTTTGTTGCGCTTCGCGGTCATAAGCTGCCGGCTGGTTTTCCTTTTGTTGTTGTTGATTCAATCGCTTCGCTTGAAAGGACTAAGATGGTTATTGATGCTCTTGGGAAGCTTGGTTTTGGCGGTGAGCTTTCAAGGGCTGCTGTCCGCAGGATTCGTGCTGGCCGTGGTAAGAGTCGCGGGAGGAAGAATGTTTCAAAGGTCGGTCCTTTGCTTGTTGTTGCTTCGGGGTGTCCTCTTGAGAAGTCTGCGAGAAATATTCCTGGTGTTGAGGTTGTGAGGGTTAATCAGCTTAATGCTGAGTTGCTTGCTCCGGGTGCTGTTCCGGGGAGGCTTTCGCTTTTTACCGCTTCGGCTATAGCAAGGCTTAAAGATGAGAGGCTTTTCACGTGATTAAAATGGGTGGCGTTATACAGTATCCGGTGTCAACTGAAAAGGGCATTAAGGTTATGGAGGCTGAGAACCGGCTTATTTTTGTTGTGGATTTCAAGGCAACGAAGAAGGATATTAAGGCTGCTGTTGAGTCTATGTTTAAGGTTAAGGTTGAGTCTGTTAATACTTTTGTCAGTCAGGGCAGGAAGCGGGCTTATGTTAAGCTTGGCAGGGAGACGCCTGCTATTAATATTGCGACGCAGATGGGGTTAATCTGAAATGGGAAAGAATATTACTGCGCAGAAGAGGGGAAGGGGGACGAGTGTTTATCGCGCTCCGAGTTTCCGTTATGTTGGTGTGGTCAAGCATCGCTCTTTGTCTTCTAAGGAGTCTTTAGGCAGGATTAGGGATATTGTGCATAGCACAGGTCATTATGCTCCTGTTTTGAAGGTTTCTTATGCTGACGGGGTTGATTCGCTTGAGATTGCTCCTTTCGGCGTTAAGGTTGGTGATGAGGTTCGTGTCGGTGCCGGTGTTGATGTAAAGGATGGCAATGTTCTTCCTCTTAGGAGTATTCCTGAAGGGGCTTTTATTTTTAACATTGAGTCTATGCCCGGTGATGGCGGCAAGTTTGTTCGTTCGTCCGGCAGTTTTGCGCGGGTTGTTGAGAAAACTTCCGATACTGTTAAGGTTATGCTTCCTTCGAAGCAGGAGCGCACTTTTAGTGCAGACTGCCGTGCTACTATTGGTGTTATCGCCGGTGGGGGGAGGGGTGATAAGCCTTTGTTGAAGGCTGGTCTTCGCTCAATGAAGCGTGGCGCAAGGGGTAAGCTTTATCCTATTACGAGTGCTTTGTCAATGAATGCTGTTGCTCATCCGTTTGGCGGTTCGAGCAGTGCTGCAAAGAATGGTCCGCTTATTGCAAGGAGGTTTGCTCCTCCGGGTGCCAAGGTTGGCTCTTTGAGGCCGAGGCGGACTGGAAGGCGTACGAAGTGATTTTGATATGAAAAAGGATTTTGTTTTCAGGGGGAAGACGCTTGAGGAGCTGGGTAAGCTTAGCGTTAAGGAGTTTGCGTTGTTGCTTAATTCAAGGCAGAGGCGGAGCCTTGTTCGCGGTTTGACTGAGGATAAGAAGAAGCTTCTTCAGAAGTTCAGGGCTCATGACCCTAATATCAGGACTCATTTGAGGGATATGGTAATCATGCCTGAGATGGTTAATTCTGCTGTTAAGGTTTATAATGGCAAGGAGTTTATTATTTTTAACATTCTGCCTGAGATGCTTGGGCATTATCTTGGCGAGTTTGTTATGACGAGGAAGAAGGTTTCGCACCATGCTCCGGGTATAGGCGCTACAAGGTCAAGTGCAAGCTTGTCGGTGAAGTGAAAATGGACTATTCAACAAGTTATGATAAGGAGGTTATGGCAAGGGCTCAGGGAGTTTCGCTGCCTGTTTCGGTTAAGCAGTTGAGGGAGATTTGTCATGCCATTCGCGGAAGGAGTTATGCTAAGGCTGTCAGGCATCTTGAGTCTGTAATGAAGTTGGAGCGTGCAATTCCTTATACGAGGTTTAACCGGGGCGGCACAGGGCATAAGCCTGGCGTTGGCCCTGGGCGTTATCCTGTTAAGGCTTGTGGCTGTGTGTTGGAGGTTTTGCAGTCTGCTAAGGAGAATGCAAAACAAAAGGGCTTTAATGAGGCTGAGCTTGTTGTCAGGAGTGCGGTTGCCAAGCAGGGGCCTAAAACTTTTCATGCTGGCAGGAAGCGCGGCAGGAAGGCTAAGCGCTCTCATGTTGAGATTGTTGTTATTCAGGTTAAGTCTGTTGCTGTTAAGGATAAGGAAACGGTTGGTGTTGGTAAAAAATGATTGAGCGCGAGTTTGTCAGGCAGAAGAAGAAGGAGTTTCAGATACAGCAGTTTATCTCGGATATCCTGAAGAATGTTGGTCATAGCTTTACTGAGGTCCAGCGCACTCCCTTGGGTGAGAAGGTTATTGTTCATACTTCGCGTCCTGGTCTTGTTGTTGGGCGGAAGGGGCAGAACATCAGCAGGCTTACTGATGTTCTTAAGACGCGGTTCAATCTTGAGAATCCTCAGGTTGAGATTAGCGAGGTTTCTTCTCCCGAGCTTGATGCAAACATAGTTGCCGAGCGTATTGCTTCGTCCCTTGAAAGGTTTGGTTCTAATCGTTTTAAGGGGATTATGCATAAGACCATGGAGGATGTTTTGGGTGCTGGCGCTGTTGGTGTTGAGATTCGGCTTTCTGGTAAGCTGCCGAGTTCGCGTGCCAAGTCGTGGCGTGTTTATGGCGGTTACCTGAAGAAGTGTGGCGATTCTGCTTTTATGAATGTCAGGCGCTCTTGCACTGCTGCCAAGTTGAAGGCAGGGGTTATTGGGATTCAGGTTAGGATTTTGCCTCCGGGTGTTGTGATGCCTGATGCGGTTGGCTTGAAGGATTTGCATGATAGTGATTCGTCTGCCTCTGTTGGTGGCGTTGTCGCTCCTGTCGTGGCTGCCGTGGCTGGTGTGGTTGCTTCAGATTCCGCGTCGCCTGAGCCTGCTGTTGTTGAGTCTGTTCCGAAGGAGAAGAAGGTTAGGAAGTCGCGTAAAAAATCAGAGGGTGTTGAAAAATGAAGTCTGTTAAGGAGCTTGATTCCCTTAAGGATGATGCTCTTGACAGCAGGGTTGTTGAGCTTGGGAAGGAGCTTATGAAGTTTCGCTCTCAGGTTGCTGCCGGCACTATTCCGAAGAACCCTGGCAGGATTAGGGCGGTTAAGCGCACGATTGCGAGGATATACACTATAAAAACAAGGAGGAAGGCAAAAAGGGAATGAATGAAATTTGCAGCAAGTGTGGTTTGCCAACGCAGCTATGCGTGTGCGAGACGATAGCTAAGGAGAGCCAGCGCATAAAGGCTTACCTCGTAACAAAAAAGTTCAGAAAAGTTTCCACTGTTATTGAGGGGCTTGACAATCGTGATATAAATGTGAAGGACATTGCGCGGCAGCTTAAGTCTGAGTTTGCATGCGGCGGGACGGTTAAAAACGGCAACATAGAGCTTCAGGGCGACCACAGGGCTAAAATCAGGGACTCTTTGGTGAGGCTTGGTTTTCCGCCCGGGACTGTTGATGTTAAATGATTGGTTTTATGGAGGAAAAATAAAAAATGGTTGTTTGTGAGGATGTCAGATGCCCTTTCCATGGCAGGTTGAGGGTGCAGGCGGTTACTGTTGAGGGTGTTGTGGTTTCCGCGAGGATGAGGCGCTCTGTTACTGTCAGTAGTGAGTTTAGGGTAAAGCTGAAAAAGTATGAGCGGTTCGCTAAGGGCTACACCTCGCTTAAGGCGCACAATCCTGATTGTATTGGCGCAAGGGAGGGTGATTTGGTTACAGTGGCTGCGTGCAGGCCGCTTAGCAAGTCAAAGCATTATGTTGTTATCGCAAAGAAGGGCAGCGCAATGGCTGCGAAGGAGGCTTAAATGCAGCCGGTGGCAGCAAGGTTTCCGAGGACGCTTAATCATGGTAGCATGATTGATACCTGTGATAATTCAGGCGCCAAGATTATCAGGATTATTGCAATTATGGGGAGCAAGACTGTTAAGGGCAGGAAGCCTGCTGCGGTTGTTGGCGATATGATTCAGGCGTCTGTCCGGAAGGGCACGCCTGAGATGAGGAAGCAGGTTGTGCTGGCTGTTATTGTTCGTCAGAGAAAGGAGTTTAGGAGGATGACTGGTGAGCGGATTAAGTTTGAGGATACGGCTGCTGTTGTTGTTAAGGATGAGGCAGGCAATCCTAAGGGGACTCTTATCAAGGGACCTATCCCGAAGGAGGTTGGTGAGCGCTGGCCTGCGATTTCAAAGATTGCCGAGTCAATTGTGTGAGTTGTTATGAAAACCGTTTTTTCAGTTGGGTGGAATAGAAGCGTTCAGCCGAGGAAGCAGAGGAAGTTTAGGTATAATGCTCCATTGCATGTCCGTGTCCGGTTTGTGTCTGCGCATCTTTCCCCTGAATTGAGGAAGAGGCATGGCAGGAGGAGTCTTCCATTGAAGTCTGGCGATGTTGTGAAGGTTCAGGCTGGTAGTTTCAAAGGGAAGGCTGGCAAGGTTTCGTCTGTTGACACTAAAAGGGTTTCCGCATACATTGAAGGGATTGAGTCTTCAAGAAGGGATGGGACTAAGGTTTTTGTGCCTGTAGCTGTTTCATCTCTTATGATTGTTGAGCTTAATGAAGAAGGTGGAAGGAGGGTTTTAAAGAATGGCAGGAAAACATCTTAAGAGGCTTGCAGCCCCTAAGTCGTGGAAAGTTGTAAGGAAGTCTTCAAAGCTTATAGTCCGTCCGAGGGGTAGTTTGGAAGCTTCAATGCCTGTTGCGCTTTTGTTGAGGGAGAAGCTGGGTGTTGTGGCAACGAGGCGTGAAGTTCGCAGGATAATGAATGATGGCGTGGTTTCAATTGACGGGCGTGTTGTGAAGGAGGATAAGCTTCCGCTTTGCATCATGTCTGTGCTTGGTATTAATGGTGTTGGAAATTTCAGGATGCTTTTTGACAGGAAGGGCAGCCTCTGCCTTAGGAAGATTGATGACGGGGAGTCTCATTTGAAGCCCTGTAAGGTTGTGTCAAAGACGTATTTGAGGGGTAAAAAGGTGCAGGTTGGCTTCCATGATGGCAGGACTATGCTGTCTTCTGATAGCAGCATTATGGTTCATGATACTGTGATTTTCAGGCTGCCTGGGTTTAAGATTGAGAAGCACATCAGGCTTCAGAAGGGTTGTGCGGTTTATCTTACCGGCGGCAGCAGCATTGGCAGCATTGGTGTTTTGGAGGGTGTTGGCAGCACAGTGTCTGTGAAGATTGGAGGCAGGGTTATTGAAACTGCGAAGTCAAATGTTTTTGCTGTGGGTGAAGGCAGCCCGTTGATTAGCCTTAATGATTAAAATGAGCAATACTATGCGTGTAATTAAAATAGAGAAGCTTACCCTTAACATTGGTTCGGGTGCAAGCACGGAAAAGCTTGAGAAGGGCAGCAGGCTGATTAAAAGCATTACCGGCAGGGAGCCTGTTAAGACCTTTACGACCAAGCGCATTCCTGCATGGAATGTCCGCCCCGGGCTTGCTTTGGGTTGCAAGCTTACTGTCAGGAAGAAGGAAGCGGGTGAGTTGCTTGTCCGTTTGCTTCGTGCGAGGGATAATAAGTTGTCTGAAAGGCAGTTTGATGGGCTTGGTAACATTGCCTTCGGGCTTCATGATTACATGGACATTCCTGGTGTTAAGTATGACCCTGCTATTGGGATTATGGGGCTTGAGGTGTGCATTACGCTTGAGAGGCCTGGTTTCAGGGTTAAGAGGCGCAAGTTCAGGAAGGCGCAGATTTCAATTAAGCATGCTATTACAAAGGAAGAGGCGGTTGAGTTTATGAAGAAGGAATTTAATGCGAGCGTGGTGTGATATGACTGTTTCATCATATAAAAAAATGTTTAAGCAGCTTAAGTCAAAGCCTGCTATTATGGAGCGGTATCTTAAGCATAACAAGCCTAAGGAACGCGTGTTTGGGAGGGGGATTAAGCAGTGTGAAGAGTGCGGGAATACCCGCGGCCATATTGGTAAGTATGGCATTAACATGTGCAGGAAGTGCTTCAGGGATAACGCCTCAAGGGTAGGCTTTAAGAAATATAGTTGATGATGGTGAAAAAATGTTGAATGACCCGTTGGCAAATGTGCTTTCAGTGATTATGAATGCGCAGGTAAGGAACAGGCGTTCTTGCTCTGTCACGCCTGTTTCCGCGCTTGTCAGGAAGGTGCTTTCGCTTATGAATGAGCATGGTTATATTGGCAGCGTCTCTGATGTAAAGCTGGCTCGCGGTGATGTTTTGAATGTTGAGCTTATTGGCGCCATTAATAAGTGTGGTGCTATTAAGCCGAGGTTTACTGTCAAGGCAAGGGAGTTTGAAAAGTTTGAGAAGGCTTATCTTCCTGCAAAGGATTTTGGTTTTATTGTTGTTTCAACGCCTCAGGGTGTTATGACTCATGTTGAGGCCAAGGAGAGGTCTTTGGGCGGCAGGCTTATTGCATACTTTTATTGAGGCTGAAAAATGGAATCTGAAAAATCCGGGAAAGGGAAGGGTGCTGAGGGCGTTTTGAAGAGTGTTGAAATCCCTCAGGGCGTTTCCGCGTCAATTGATGGGGCGGGTGTGCTCTCTGTTAAGGGTCCTAAGGGTGAGGTGCATCGCAGCGTCTCTTCGCTTGGCGTGTCTGTTTCAGTTGAGGCTGGCGTGATAACGGTTAAGTCTGTTCGCAGCACTAAGAACCTTCGCAAGGTTGCTGGCAGTTTTAATGCTCACATCAGGAACATGGTTGTTGGGGTTACTGAGGGTTACAGCAGGAAGATGAAGGTTTGTTCCGGGCATTTTCCTATGACCGTTTCAGTTTCGGGTAATGAGCTTATGATAAAGAATTTTGTTGGTGAGAAGATGCCTCGCAGGCTGAGGTTGCCTGTTGGTGTTGGCGTTAAGGTTAAGGGCGGCGATGTTGAGCTTGAAAGTTGTGACAAGGAAATGATTGGCAATGTTATGAGCGCTATTGAAAAGCTGTGCGGCAGGCCTGCTTTTGATAAGCGGGTTTTTCAGGATAATGTTGTGAGGGTTTCGGAAGCTGATTAGTATGGCAACAGAGCATTTGCTTGTGGTGAGGAAGGCTTTGAAGGCGCGCAAGCCTCATTTTGTCAGGCAGAACTCTTGGAAGAGGAAGAACAGCAGAATTTCGGCTCCTAAGTGGCGCCGTCCTAAGGGTTTGCATTCAAAGATGCGTGAGAAGAGGCATGGTAACCTGAAGACGCCTTCTCAGGGTTATCGCTCTCCGAGGGTGGTTCGCGGTTTTGATGGCTCTGGTATGAGGACTGTTCTTGTAAGCTCTCCGGCTCAGCTTGCGTCTGTCAGGGATGGCGGAGTCGTTATAGCTTCAGGTGTCGGCATGAGGAAGCGGCTTTTGATAATTAAGGAGTCGCTTAAGATGGGTTTGAGGATAATTGGCATTGATGCAGAGTCTTTTGTTAAGGCTGCTGAGGCGCTGCTTGAGAAGAGGAAGAAGGCAGGCGCTTCTGTTCCGGTTGGAAAGGTTGCTGCTTCCAAGGCAGCGTCCAAGGCTGCTGTTTCAGGGGAGTTGAGTGAGGAGGATAAGCGTTTGCAGGAGAAGAAGAGTGCTGAGAAGATAATTACGAGGCGCGTGTGAAATGATGCTAACTACCCAGAAGCGGATTGCGGCAGGCATTTTCAGGTGCTCGCCTAAGAAAGTTCATTTTGATGAGGCAAGGCTTGCTGAGATTAAGGAGGCGATAACCAGGCAGGACATTAAATCGCTTATATCTGAGGGTGTTATTTCCCGTGTTAGGAGTAATGAGCAGTCAAGGTCAGGGGCGCGTTTCAGGAAGTCTCAGCGCCTGAAGGGGAGGCAGCGCGGGCATGGTTCACGTAAGGGTTCGCCGTTTGCAAGGGTTTCTGCCAAGAGGAGGTGGATTGGCAGGATAAGGCTTCAGCGTGAGTTTTTGAAGGCGCTGAGGTTGTCAGGTTCTGTTTCAAAGGAGGTTTATCGTGAGCTTTATTTGAAGGCGAAGGGTGGCTTTTTCAGGAGTCGTCGCCATCTTGAGTTGTATGTTAATGAGCGTGGGTTGATGAAAAAATGAAGAATATGATTGCTGTTCAGTTTAGGAGGAAGCGCTCTCAGGCTACGGATTATAGGAAGCGTTTCAGGCTTTTGTCTGCCGGTGTTGAGAGGCTTGTTGTCAGGAAGACTTCAAGCCAGATTATTGTTCAGCTTGCGAAGTTTGTTAAGGATGGCGATAGAGTGGTTGTTTCGCAGACTTCCAATCTTCTCAGGCAGTTTGGATGGGCGCATGGGCTTAAGAACACGCCTGCCGCTTACCTGACTGGTTACCTTGCCGGTAAGCAGGCTCTCGCTAAGGGTTTGAAGTCTGCTATACTTGATGCCGGTTCTGCGAAGCCGCATGGCGGGGGGAGGGTTTACGCTGCTCTTAAGGGTGCTGTTGATGCCGGGCTTTCAGTTCCATGCTCTCAGGACATATTTCCTTCTGATGAGCGGTTGTCAGGCAGGCATATTTCTGATGAGGTTGCTGCCTCGTTCAGTTTGGTTAAGGGGAAAATTGCTGGTGGTAAAAAATGACTGGTGACGAGGAAACTGTGGTGGTTGAGCCTGTTGTGGCTGATGCGGTTGTAGCTGAAGTTCCTGAGGTAGAGGTAAAGGTTGAAGGGCATGGCGTTTTTGAGAAGCCTTTCAGGGTTGATGATTGGAATCCGAAAACCTCGCTTGGAAGGAAGGTTAAGAATGGTGAGATCACCAGTATTGACCAGATAATTGATTCTGGGCTTCGCATTCTTGAGCCTGAGATAGTTGATGCGCTTCTTCCCAATCTTTCTGCTGAGATGCTGATGGTTGGTCAGGCTAAGGGTAAGTTTGGCGGCGGGCAGAGGAGAACATTCCGTCAGACTCAGAAAAAGACTGCTGAGGGCAACAAGCCGAGTTTTGCCACGTTTGTTGTTGTTGGGAACAGGAATGGTTATGTTGGTCTTGGCTATGGTAAGTCAAAGGAGACTGTGCCTGCAAGGGAGAAGGCTTTGAGGAGTGCAAAGCTCAACATTATGAAGGTCAGGCGTGGTTGCGGCAGTTGGCAGTGTTTCTGTAAGTCTCCGCACAGTATACCTTTGCAGGTTAGTGCTCATGTTGGTTCAATCACTATAACGCTTATTCCTGCTCCAAGGGGTGCAGGGCTTAGGGTTGCTTCGGAGTGCAGGAAGCTTCTTTCTGCAGCAGGGATTACTGATGTGTGGAGCCAGACTCTTGGCACTACGCAGACTACTATTAATCTTGTTTCTGCCTGCTTTAATGCGCTTAAAAATCTTAACCGGGTGAAGCTTAGGGACTCCCATGTTGAGGCGCTTGGAATGTCTGAGGGTGGAAAATGATTGCTATTGTCAGGGTTAGGGGGATTATCGGCACAAGCAATGCGGTTGAGGATACTTTGCGTATGCTTCACCTTTTCAGGAAGAACTACTGCACCGTAATTGAGGACACGCCTCGCAATCGTGGTATGGTGCTGAAGGTAAAGGATTTTGTTACATGGGGCGTTCTTGATGATAAGACCGGGCAGTTATTGGGAGAGAAGTCAAATAAGCCTTACATAAGGCTTAATAGCCCGAGGAAAGGCTTTGGCAGGAAGGGTATTAAGCAGCCGTTTTCCCGTGGTGGTGGCATTGGCGACAGGAAAGAGAAGATTAATGATTTGATTCAAAGGATGATGTGATATGGTTGTTAATAAGAGAAGGAAGCATTCAAGGTTGCGCGGCAGCCACACCCATGGTTGGGGTGCTATGAAAAAGCATCGTGGCTCAGGTAATCGTGGTGGTGCTGGGCATTCAGGCACTGGTAAGAGGGCTGAGAGTAATATGCCTTCTATCTGGCATATTAAGGGTTATTTTGGTAAGCACGGTTTTGTTAATCGCGGGCATCGTGTTAGCATGAGGTCTGTGACTCTTTCGTGGATTGAGGAGCATGTTGAAAAGCTTGTTGCGAAGAATCTTGCGAAGAGGGAGGGTTCTGCTTACTCTGTTAATCTGGATGATTTGGGGTATAATAAGCTGCTTGTAAAAGGCAGGGTTGTGAAAAGGCTTATAATCCGCTCTGATTATGCAAGCCGCAATGCAATAACTGCGGTTGAGGCTGCAGGCGGTCAGGTTATTCTGTCTAAAAAGGAGGAAAAGTCTGATGGGGTTCAAGGAGCTGCTGCTAAATCTTCCTGAGGTTTCTTCTCCCTCTGAGAAGAAGCTGCCTTTTAGGGAGAAGTTTAAGTGGACTGCTATTGTTCTTGTGCTTTTCTTTGCCCTTGGGCTTGTCCCCTTGTTTGGGCTTGGCGCTAATTCGCTTGCCCAGTTTCAGTTTCTTTCTCTTATTCTTGGCGCGGAGTTTGGTTCAATAATTTCGCTTGGTATTGGTCCTATTGTTACTGCTTCTATTCTGTTGCAGCTTCTTAGCGGTGCCGGCATTATTAAGTTTAATCTTCAGGAGGCTGATGGCAAGCGGCTTTTTCAGGGCGTTCAGAAGGCAATGGCTTTGTTGTTTGTAGTGTTTGAGGCTTCCATTTATGTTTTTACAGGCGGCTTGGCTCCTGCTCAGGGCTTTTCACCTTTGATGATAATCTTTCAGCTCATTCTTGGCGGTGTTCTTATACTTTTCATGGATGAGGTTGTCAGCAAGTGGGGTTTTGGCTCTGGTGTCAGTCTTTTTATTGCGGCTGGTGTTTCAAAGGAGATTATGGTAAGGCTTCTCAGCCCTCTCAGCCAGTCCGGCGGACTTGCCTTTACTTCAGGTGAGGCGCCTATTGGCGCGTTGCTTTCAATATTTTATTTCATCGCGGCAGGCGACTTGAGGGAGGTGGCTTTTAACCTTGTTGAGATTCTTGCTACAGTTATTGTTTTCATGATTGCGGTTTATGCCCAGTCTATGAAGGTTGAGGTTCCTCTTTCGTTTGGGAGGGTTAGGGGTCAGGGCATCAGGTGGCCTCTTGCTTTCATTTACACGAGCAATATTCCTGTGATTCTTACTGCTGCTTTGCTTGCCAATGTTCAGCTTTGGGCGAGGCTTCTTGAGAGCAGGGGCATTCCCTTGCTTGGCACTTTCGGCCCAGGCGGTGTTGGCGTTTCAGGGCTTGCTGCGTGGGTTAGCAGCCCAAATCTTCTTCCAAATGTTATTCGCGGCATTGCACAGCCTGTTGATTTTGCACGCGCCCTTACTTATGCCCTTTTCCTGATTGCCGGTTCTGTTCTTTTCTCAATATTTTGGGTGAAGACGGCAGGCATGGATGCAAAGAGCCAGGCTGCCAAGATGATGCAGTATGGTTTGCAGATTCCTGGTTTCAGGAAGGACGAGAGGATTCTTGAGAGCCTGCTTAACCGTTACATTCCCGCCCTTACTGTTATGGGTGCTGTTACTGTCGGCTTTCTGGCTTCAATAGCTGATGTTTCCGGTGCGCTTACCTCAGGCACAGGCTTGCTGCTTTCTGTTATGATAATTTACAAGCTTTATGAGGAGATTGCCCAGCAGCACGCTGTTGACATGAATCCAATGTTGAGGCGCTTTATTGAGAAGTGATGAACATGTTTTTTCTTGATTTTCTCAGGCTGATGCCGCCTTTGGCTGCAATTTTTGTTATTTCTCTTTTTGTTGCGGTTTTTGTTACTGTGATTTATAAGTTCACTACCAATCAGGGCATGATAAAAACCCTCCATCAGGAAATGAAAGCCCTCAGGGAGGCTATTAAGGGCACTAAAGACCCTTCTCAGGCGTCTGCGCTTAATAAGCAGCTTATGGAGAAGACCATGCAGCAGATGACGAGTTCAATGAAGTCTACTTTCATTACGCTTGTTCCTATGTTTGTCATTTTTGCATGGATTGGGGGCAATTTTGCTTTTCTTAATGTTGAGCCTGGAGAGGAGTTCACAGCCTCAATGGAATTCGTGCCTGGCACTGCCGGCGCTGCCGCCATGTCTGCTCCCACTCTTGAGCTTCTTGGCAATTCTTCACAGACTATTGCAAATGGAAAGGCTGTCTGGCGCCTTAGGGGAAGCGAGGGCGTTCACGTCATTTCATATTCTTTTGGCGATGAAACTTATACGAGGGAGGTTCTTATTGCAAAAAAGTGGGATTACCTTGACCCTTATCTTGAGAAGGAGAAAAAGCTTTTTGGCTTGATTAATACTGGTGATAAGAATCCTGTTAAGCGCGATAGCCCTGTTGTCAAGGTTGCAGTTGATTTGCCTCCTGTTCATCCTTTCGGCAGCCTTCTGTTTTTTGGCTGGCAGCCGGGCTGGCTTGGCTCCTATTTCCTTTTCACGCTCCTTTTGACTTTCCCTGTGAGGAAGCTGCTTAAAGTCCACTGACGGTATAGTAAATTGGGGATTAGTAATCCTGTAAATGGCAAACAAGGGTGTGCGTGTTATAAAACGGCGGGAGATGGTTGGAGTATTTTTCAGTATTTACTTATAATCTTTTGTATGGCATATAAAAATTCTCCGCTGTCTACGAAATAATTAGGATATGCTTTTTTCAAATCAGTAATGTTGTCTGCTCCAACAAGCACGACATCAAATTCCTTCTTTCCTATGTTTTTCTTTTCAATTTCGGCATAACGCTGAATTGCTTTTTGTTCATTATCCTTAGTATAAACTGAAATATCCAATTTTTCTCTTAAAATATCTAATTCTAATAAAAAGTATTGATATCTTTTGTTCTGTTTAATCGTCTCCTGAAAAACTTTAACTGCGTGCGTCCAACCCCTCATTACCTTTATGACGCTTAATTGAGCTTCTATTTCCTTAATTTTCAGACATAGTTCTTTTTCATCAGTTGGGGTGTCTGGAACAAGGGGGCATCTCTCAATCTTAGCGAAGGCAGAACCAACCAACTTAAAGAATTCCATCCATTCTTTTTGTCCTTCATTAGATTTAATAGCTTGTCTTGTAAAAAAATCAACGGTTTCTACGGCTGTTGCCCAGAGATGTTGTAGTCTTGATCTTATTTGAACTTCTACAAGCAAGCCGTTATATTCTGTTTTTCCCTTATCGCTGTTATACTTGTAGATTAAGTGAATGCTTCTATAACCATCATTTTTAGGGTTATCTATGTAATTCTTTTCGCCAACTTTCTTGTGCTTCAAATCTCCTTTTATGAAATAGTCTTGGTATAACTTTCGCGCTAAATTTACAGTAGATAATACTGCTCTACACCCTCCAAGATCTTGCATTTGAGATAATTTCATTGTTGGGAGGTGTCCATTATAGCTTCTTTTTAATTTATTTATAATAGCGTGAACACGCTTTAGACGTTGAACTGTTAAGGAATTTTTGTCTATAGTTCTTGCTTTTTCCCTTAGCCTCTTTTTAAATACGTGCATTGGGTAGCTGTGTATTGCCCGCCAATTATTTAAGATTTCAAGCGCTTTATTTCTTTCATCTTCAGAATAGTTATCACTGATTAATATATCCCCGGCTCGATTGATTTCTCCTTTGGAGTATCCTTTCGGTTTTACCCATTCCATAATCTAAGAGAATACACACTTCTATTTAAATCTTCTCTTTTTGCGCAGAAACATTATAGACGAGAAAAAATGAAAAACACTATCCAATGTCGTTTTTGCGCAGTTTACTTTTCTTCGGCGTGTTTCGGTAGAGGCTTTTACACTTTGGGCAAATTAACGGTTCTTGTTCTTTTCCTCATCTCTTATCTCAATTTTAGCCATAAACTACTTGGAATGGCAGTTAATCAACTGGAGCTTGACCGAACAACCTTAACAGCCAAGGAATGAACGGCACCCAAATCGTATCTGCTAACGGGTAAAACCGAAAAAAAGTTGTAGTAGTAGTTACATTAGTAACTGTATGCTATCATGGCACCAGCGGGTTAGGATGCTTGAAGAGGTTTCTTAAGGCTAAAATTGAAGAACTTGAACATCGTTTACTTGCGTATGAGAACGCTCATACGCCTCCTAGTCTTACTTTAAAGAAGCCTCCTCGTAAAGAAGCAAATGGTAAGCTTGGTGCTAAAGAAGGGCATCCTAAATGGGAGCGTAAAGAGCCTGAGCCTACAGGTTCGGTAGAGTATATTGAAGAAGCATGTCCTAAGTGTGATACGAAGTTAGGCAAGCCCTTTAAGACTGAACGAGTTATTGAAGAAGAGATTCCTGAACCTCAACCTGTTGAGGTTATTGAACACTTGATTAACCATTATGAGTGCCCAAAGTGTCATAAGCATGTAGTTGCGAAGCATAATGCTCCTAAAGGCAGGTTTGGCAAGAACGTTCAGGCTCATGTTACCCTGTTGAAGTTTGATGATCGCCTTCCTTTAAGGAAGGTAGTAAGTTCACTTGAACGCCATTATGGTTTAACTTTAAGTAATGTTGGCGTATTTCAGATTACAAGACAAGTTGCAGGAAAGCTTGAAACGTCTTATCAAGCGCTTATTCAGCACGTTCGTAATGCTCGGGTTGTTTACTGTGATGAAACTAAAATAAGAGTTGATAGCATTACTTTTTGGCTTTGGACTTTTACAACAGAACAGGAAACCTTGTTTGTTATCAGGAAAAGTAGAGCTAAAAAGGTGGTTGAAGAAGTTCTTGGTGAGAATTTCAGAGGCGTTATCACATGTGATGGCTGGACAGCTTACGCTCAGTACCCTGCTCTTATTCAAAGGTGCTGGGCGCACCTTCTTAGAGAAATTAAGAAGCTTAATGAGATGTATGATGGCGTTCAAGGATTTTATGATTCATTTAAGAAAATTTTTGAGCAAATACGGCAAGTAAGAACTAAACCGCCATCTTTTGAAATACGTCAGGCATTATTTATGCAGCTGAGAGAGGAGATGCAGGAGTTGGTAAAGCAGATGAATGTTTACACGCAGCTACGTAAGTTTGCTGGAAAAGTGAAGAACGGTCTTGATTACTGGTTTACGTGTATCATTCACTTATTTGTTGAACCAACAAATAATACTGCTGAAAGAGCGCTTCGCGAGTTGATTGTTCAGCGTAAAATCATAGGAGGTTTGCGAAGAGAGAAAGGAGCGCGCATTATGGAAACAATAGCGTCCATGATAGCAACATGGAAACAACAACAACTGCCATTGTTCACTACGTTAAAATCCCACTTATAAACCGTTAGCAGATACC
>JACPBT010000047.1 GCA_016180145.1 Candidatus Woesearchaeota archaeon
AAAAACATTTATCCTGAAGACGGAAGGGCCGCTTTACACAGGAAACCCCATCAGCCTTTGCAGCCTGCGCATTGAAATAAGCCAGCGCGAGAATGTCCTTTTAAAGCCTGAACTGAAGGAAATAACTCCGGTTTACCGCGATTTGCGCCCTTACTTCGTGCTTGTTATGAATGAAAGCGAGATACTTGCAGAAAAAGTAAGAGCAATCATGACAAGAAACAAACCCCGGGATGTTTATGACCTCTACTTCCTCATACGAAAAGGCGTTAAACCGAACATTGAGTTTATCCACAGGAAACTCCACTACTACAAAGAAGAGTATGACACAAAAAAGTTTGCCGCCAAACTCAGAGAGAAGAAGGGCGTTTGGGAAAAGGAAATGAAAAGATACGTTACACACCTTCCCAAGTTTGATGATGTTTTTGCAGAAATAATGAAAAACATGCGGTAAGCTGGCGTTCAAATCAGGTCGCCAGCAAGACACAAAAACATTGAAGACTTACCGGAGGAATGAAAAAATGACCAACATAACATGGCAGGAGTTTGAAAAAGTGGAAATAAGAGTGGGAACCATAGTTAAGGCAGAAGACTTCCCGGAAGCCAACAAGCCAGCATACAAACTGCTAATTGACTTAGGAGAGCTTGGACTGAAAAAGTCAAGCGCAAGAATAACAGAGCTTTACAAAAAAGAACAGCTTGCAGGCAAACAGGTAATTTGCGTAACGAACTTCCCGCCAAAGCAGATAGCGAATACCACATCAGAAGTGCTGACAACAGGGTTTTATACTGAAGAAGGCGTGGTGCTTGCGCAGCCTGAACGAAAGGTGAAGAACGGGCTGAAGCTGGCGTAACATTCCCCAACTTGAAAAAACTTTATAAACAAGGGAAAACTGCCAATAAGCAGCATTTGGGGGGGAAGAAGCATGAAACTTACTTTGGCAGAACCAAGATACCTAAAAGACAGCATATCCATAATTTCTGAACTTGTAAACGAGACAAGGATAAAAGTGGGAAACGAAGGACTGGAACTAATCTCCATGGACCCTGCCAACGTGGCAATGGTCATATTCAAACTCCTGCCAACAGCATTCGCAGAATACAAGGTTGAACAGCCAGTGGACATAGCAGTCAACCTGACAAACCTTAAACAGATATTAAGAAGGGCGAACCCCACAGACATACTCACGCTTGAACTGGCAGAAAACAAGCTCAAAATACAGCTGAAATCCTCATCAACAAGAACATTCAACCTGCCAATAATAGACATAGAGGAGAAAGAGCAAAAAGCGCCGGAACTCAAATTCCCAATAAGCATACAAACGCCATCAGCACTGCTGAACGAGGCAATAACAGACGCTGACGTGGTTGCAGAATCAGTAAGCTTCTCAGCAAAACAAGGAATGTTCTCAATGCACGCAGAAGGGGACTTAAACACGGCAGCCATAGAAATAAAAGAAGACGAAAATACGAAAATAAACACGACACAGGAAGCAAAATCAAAATACTCTGTAGAATACCTCAAAAAGATGATAGAAGGAAGCAAACTCGCAGACACGGTAAAAATAGAATTCAACAAGGACTACCCGCTAAAGCTCACATACGCATCAGTAGACAAGCTGATGCTTTCTTTCATACTTGCACCAAGAGTTGATACGGACTAAGAATACAGGCTACAATAAGCGCCCTTGCCCTTAATTTTCATTGCCTGAAAGAGGAAATTTTAAAAATTCAGACTGCGCCAATGAAAAAATGGAAAACCTGGCAATCATAGGAAGCGGAATAGCGGGGCTTACAGCAGCGATATACGCAGCGCGTGCAAACCTGAAGCCGGCAGTAATTTCCGGAAAAGACGAAGGCGGACAGCTGATGCTAACAACAACAGTAGAGAACTACCCCTGCTTTCCTGAAGGAATACTCGGACCAGAAATGATTTCTCTCGCAAGGAAGCAGGCAAAAAAATTCGGGACAAGATTCTATGACGGGAATGTGCTGAAGGTTGAAAAGAAAGGAGAGGCGTTTGAGATAACTACAGAAGAGGAAAAAATAGAGGCAAAAGCGGTCATTATCGCTACAGGGGCATCTGCCAGAATGCTTGGGCTTGAATCAGAGAAAAAATACTGGAACAAAGGAGTGCACACATGCGCAACATGCGACGGGGCATTTTACGACGGGAAAGAGGTTGCAGTTGCAGGAGGAGGGGACAGCGCAATGGAAGAAGCACTGTTCCTCACACACAATGCGGCAAAAATAACCATAATACACAGGCGCGACTCATTCAGAGCATCAAAAATAATGCAGGAGCGGGTGCTGGGAAACGAAAAGATAAAAGTCATGTGGGACAGCGAGATTGAGGAAGTTACGGGAGACGGCAGCAAAGTAACAGGGTTAAAGCTGAGGAATGTGAAAACCAGCACAAGAAGCCAGATAAAAACAGACGCAATGTTCCTCGCAATAGGACACATCCCAAACACGGCATTCCTCAAAGGGCTTGCTGAGCTGGATGAGCAGGGATACATAATTGCAACAGAAACAAAAACAAAAGTAGCAGGGCTGTTTGCGGCAGGAGACTGCGCAGACAAAAAATACAGGCAGGCAATAACAGCAGCAGGAACAGGCTGCCAGGCAGCACTGGAAGCAGAGAGATATCTGGAAAGCAGGCAGTAGCTACTTCCTGCCCGTCATATAGCGCCTCTCCCAATCGTCAAGCCGCCTTTCAACAGACTTATTCTTCCCTGCCTTATGAAAAGAAATCCGGTCACCAAACCTTTTCCTCCAGACAAGCCCTGCGACAAAGCCAATCAACAAACCAGAAATATGGGCAAGATTGCCAACACCGCTTGGGTAAAAAACACCGAAAATGTCCTGCAAAAGGTAGACAAATGCAGTCAAAATCATTGGCAAAGGCACAAAATTAAGGTAAATCACCATGCCGGGACGCAACAAGGCAAGAGCGCCTATAACTGCATAAATGGCGCCGGAAGCGCCCAAAGAACTGGGATAAGGGGATAGAACATTGACAAGAACCCCTGAACCAAGAAAAAGCGAAAAAACACGCAATGAGCCGAGACGCCCCTCCAAAACAAGCCCAAACAG
>JACPBT010000038.1 GCA_016180145.1 Candidatus Woesearchaeota archaeon
AAACCTGCCAAATAACTGGAAAGAACTGCTTATCCAGAGCATAAACAGATAATTTTATATAGCAAAATGAAGCTAAATATATTATGAGTGGTAATGAATGGATAACACACGAAATTAAAAGGAGATTAATACTTCGTTCCAAAGGAGTTTGTTATCATTGCAAAAAGAAAGCAGTGAACGCAATGGTGGATGGCAGGGGATTGCCAAGTCTTTATGATGAAAAAGGTAGAAAATTCCATATAGACCATCTAAAACCACTTTGTATAGGTGGTGAGAACAAAGAAGATAACCTTGTAGTTTCTTGTCGGGATTGCAATCAGAAGAAACAGAGACAAAATTTACGCCATAAAGAAGAAGTGGACAAATTTCTTGAAATGGTAAATTCTCGTGCCAAAAAAGATTAATTTTTTATTCAGCCATTATGCAACAGCGAGAAGCAACAAACTATTTAAATCAACACGGTTTTTTCTGTGGCTATGTCTGCCAACAAGTCTGCCAGAAAGGTTTTGGTTACTGCTGCCCTTCCGTATGCGAACGGCCCTTTGCATTTGGGGCATATGGTTGAGTATGTTCAGGCGGATATTTTTGTGAGGTTTTTGCGTCTCTCAGGTTCTGAGGTTGCTTTTGTTTGCGCCAGTGACGCTCATGGCGCTCCTATTGAGATTGCTGCTTCAAAGGCAGGCATTAAACCGGAGGAGATTGTTAAGCGTTATTATGACGAGCACGCCTCTGACTTCAGGGATTTTCTTGTTAATTTTGACATTTTCTATACTACCCACAGCCCTGAGAATGAGTCTTTCAGTGATTTTTTTTTTAACACGCTGAAGAAGAACGGTTTTATCTACGACCGCTTGGTTGAGCAGGCTTTTTGTGAGCATTGCAGGCGTTTTCTTCCTGACAGGTATGTGAAGGGGACTTGTCCCAAGTGCTTTTCCTCCGACCAGTATGGTGATGGGTGTGAGAAGTGCGGCTCTGTGTATAAGCCTGTTGAGGTTATTGATGCCAGATGTGCGGTTTGCGGCGCTGTTCCTTTCAGGCGCAGCTCAATGCATTATTTTTTCCGCCTTAAGTCCTTTTCAGGAAAGCTTAGGGAGTGGATTGTCGGCAATAAGCTCCTTCAGTCTGAGATAAAAAACTTTGTTCTCAGCTGGATTGATTCTGGTTTGGAGGACTGGGATATTTCAAGGGATGGTCCTTACTTTGGTTTCAGGATTCCCGGCGAGGTTAATCTTTACTATTATGTCTGGCTTGATGCTCCTATCGGCTACATAGCATCTACTGAGAAGTTTGCGAAGGGCGTTGGGAAGGGCGCTTCTGATTTCTGGCAGTCTCAAGGCTCTGAAATAATCCATTTCATAGGGAAGGATATAATTTACTTCCATTTGCTTTTCTGGCCCGCCCTGCTTATGGGTGTTGGTTATAATCTGCCTTCCGATGTTGTTGTTCACGGCCATCTTACCGTTGGCGGTGAGAAGATGTCCAAGTCAAGGGGCAATTTTTTTACGGTTCGTGATTACCTTGCGCATTACGACCCTGAGCTTTTGAGGTTTTATTATGCCTCAAACCTTTCAAAGACCTCGGCTGATATAAATCTTGATTTCAGGGATTTTGAGCTGAGGATAAACAGTGAGCTTGTTTCCAATATAGCCAATTTTATTTACAGGACGCTTAGTTTTATTAACAATAATCTTGATTCTAAGATAGGGAAGGTTGGCAGGTCTTCGCAGGATGGCTCTCTTGCTGCGGTTCTTAAGGACAAGTTTGCAGATGTGCTTTCCTTTTACGGCAGCTATAACTATCGCGAGGCAGTTAAGACTATCCTTGAGATAAGCAGCATTGGCAATAAGTATTTGCAGGATAACATGCCTTGGAAGCTTGTGGCTTCTGACAGGAAGAGATGCTCTGAGGTTCTTGCCATGTCTGCGAATATTGTCAAGTGCCTTTCTGTCCTGCTTTTTCCTGTGATGCCTGATTTTTGCGTCAAGGTTCAGAAGCAGCTTGGTGTGGAGGCTCTTTCCTTTGCTGATTTGGACCTGAAGCTCGCCAGTCATTCCATAAACCGTGCGAGAATAATTTTCACTCCGTTTGAGGAAACGCCTTCTCTCGGGAAGGAAAAGTTTCCTGCGCTTCTTAAGGTTGGTGTCATAGAGTCTGTTGAAGCTCACCCCTCTGCGGACAAGCTTTATGTTTTGAGGGTTAATCTCGGTTCAGAGTCAAGAACCCTTGTTGCCGGGCTTAAGGCATTTTATTCGGTTGAGGAGCTTCTTAACCGCAAAATAATTGTGGTTGCAAACCTTAAGCCTGCTGTCCTGCGCGGTGTTGAGAGTCAGGGCATGCTTCTTGCCGCCGATAAGGATGGCAGGGCTGTTCCTTTGGCTGTTCCGGGGTCGCTGCCCGGGGATTCTGTTTTTGTTGAAGGAATGGAGCCGTCTGAGAAGCAGATTACTGTTGAGCAGTTTCATGCTTTGGGCTTGTCTGTTGAGTCAAAGCGCGTCTTTTACGGTGAAAAAATTCTGCGGACAGCTAAAGAGGAGGTTGTTGCTGACGCCGATAACGGCTCAAAAGTCCGGTGAAAAAGCTTCACCACAAACTTTTTAAATTGTTTTTCGCTGATTTCTCTTTTATGGTTGGGCAGAATTCTTCACCTCAGGAGTCTGATGTTATTAGTGGCGAGTCTTGTCCTGTTTGCGGTGGGAAAACCCTTTCGCTCACTGAGCGCGAGGATGATATTCCATACTTTGGGAAGGTTGCGTTGTTTTCAATGACATGCTCTTCGTGCAAGTTCCATAAGGCTGATGTTGAGTCTGTTGAGTCCCGCCCTCCGGTAAAGGTTTCTGTTGAGGTTTCTGGGGAGAAGGATATGTCCATCAGGGTTGTCAAGTCTTCTCAGGCTGTTGTCAGGATTCCTTACATTGCTGACATTGAGCCTGGTGAGGCTTCTAATGGTTATGTTACGAATGTTGAGGGGCTTTTGAAGCGTGTGAGGCAGCAGGTTGAGGTTTTGCGTGACACTGAGGAGGATGATGCTGCTGTTAAGAAGGCAAAGAATATTCTTAAGAAGCTTAACAGGGTTATGTGGGG
>JACPBT010000039.1 GCA_016180145.1 Candidatus Woesearchaeota archaeon
GTAAAGCTCATTGAGAACCTCCTGACAAAAGTAGATAGGCTGCTAATCGGGGGGGCAATGGCATTCACATTCCTAAAAGCAGAAGGATACGAAACAGGCCAGAGCAAGGTTGAGAATGACTTTACAGAAACGGCAGGAAAGCTGCTTGAAAGCGGAAAGATTTTGCTTCCTGTGGATGTCGCCATAGCTGACAAGTTTGATGCAAATGCCGCCAGAAAGGTTGTTTCAGCAGAGCGCATCCCAAAGGAATGGATTGGGCTTGACATAGGCAGCGAAACTGCAGCCACATTCAAAAAGGAGCTTCTAAAAGCAAAAACTGTCGTGTGGAACGGCCCAATGGGCGTTTTTGAGTTTGAAAGATTTGCACAAGGAACAACCGAAATTGCAACAGCAATATCAAAGCTCAAGGCAACGACAGTAATAGGAGGAGGCGACACGCTTGCAGCCGCAAAAAAAGCAGGCGCAGAAGGAAAATTCACCCACACCTCAACAGGAGGGGGGGCAATGCTTGAATTCCTTGAAGGAAAAAAGCTGCCTGCAATAGAAGCGCTGGAAAAGAACCAAGCCACCACAAAATTTATATAGAGATGTTGCTACTTCAAAATTAATACACGGGGTGGTTAGGATAGCTTTCAGCGATGATGTAAGGAACTCATTTTCTAAAGTAAAAGAAGACATGCTTGCGCTAAAGAGGAGCCTAAACAAGGAGCTTCTTGCGATAGAAGAAATAACTGCAAAACTACAGTCAAACATCCAAAAGGATGAGTTCTACAGCTTTGTAAAAAAGCTCGGAAACAAACTGGACGGCATAGAAGCGGCAATAGAGACATATGCAGGACATGAAGAAGAGCTGAAAGAGACAGACAGAAGGATAAAACTGCTCTCAAACAAACTGGCAAAGAGGGAAGACCTATCATCAGAGCTAAGGGAAACAAGAGTGATAAAGGCAAGGCTTAACGCATTTGAAGAACTTGCAGTAAAAAAACAGGAATTCCACAAAGAGCTTTCCGCAATCTCAGCCGCAATAGCATCCCTGCGGACAGCCTCAAGCCCAAGAAAGTCAACTGATGAAATAAGGACAAGCCTCACAGAACTCAGAACAAAAACAGAAGAGCTTGCAGCCGCATCTGCAACAAAAAACGAACAGGCGGCAAAGATTTCAGAACTAAGGAAAGCGGTTGAAGCAGCAGAAAGAAAGGCAGCCTCAAAAGAGGACGTAGAACAGATTGCCACAGCAATAAAAGGAATAGGCAGAGCAGAAGAAGAATCACGACAAAAATCGGAAAAAAATGTGAAAGATGCTGTTACAGGCATAAGCAGCCGACTTGAAATACTGAAAGAGCAGCTGGCAGACAAAAAACACACAGAGAACTCAATCAGAGAGCTGAAAAAAGAAACGTATTCGCTAAGAGAGCTTCTTGACAAATCAGTAAGCGAAGTAGACCTGTCAGAGTATGCGACAAAAAAAGAGGTTGACAGGAAGCTCCAGAGAACAGAGGACACAGGAAAAGAAACAACTCAACTAAGAAAAGAACTGGCAACAGCAAACAGGCGCATTGACTCACTCGGAAACGAGTTTGCACAACAGAATGACGTAAAGCGAATAGGCACTGAACTGAAAGAGCTGAACAACACAATACACGAGCTGAAAAAAGGAATTGACAAGATAAAAGATGCAGCAGAAAGAACGCTAAGGCAGGAAACTGAAAAAACACGCAACGAATTCGGAAGAGAACTCTCAAAACTAAGGGCAGACTTTGAAGACAAAATAGAGGAAAACAAAAGAAGCAGGCAGGGCATCATACAAAACCTCGGAAAAGGGATATCGGAATTCTTCAAGGAAGAGGAAGAAACAGAGTCCATACTTGCAAAGGAAAAAAAACAACAGGCAAAAACGAGTGAGGCTGCACCAAAGAAAAGCGCTGAAAAAGGCAGGAAAACACACTTGGGGCTGATATCAACCATACTTGCCTTTTCAATATTCGCAGCAGCCATGATATTCTATTTCTCACAAAACATGGCAGACAAAACTGCTGAAACAACCAACGAAACTGCAAAAATAAGTGAGAATGCTATGCAAAACCTGAGCGCTGAAAGCAGACAGCAAAAAATGCCAGAAAGCCTTCTGGAACAATGCAAAAAATCATTTGAATGCAAAGAAAAGGGAAAAGGCGAATACTGGTATGACTGCAACATAGATGAGAAAGGAACGTGCAGGTGCTATTCAACAATAGACGCAACAATATGCGGAATTGATGAAAAAACAAAAGCCGCCAAAGAGCCAGAAAAGAATGAAAGCATGAAAGAAAAAGCCGGAAAACAGAAACTGAAAGGCGCAGCGGTTTATATCGGCACGGTAATAATCTTCATAGCAGTTGCAGTGCTTGCCTACAAGCTGATGTCAGGAAAGCCAAAACAAGACAAACACCCTGAAGAAAAACAGAAAACAAAAGAAACCAAAGAAAAAGGGGATGAAGAAGGCAGCGAAGACAGCGTAGACCTTGAAGAATTCTTTGAGAAGAAGTAGCTTACAAGAGCCGCACAAGCTTTTTCCTGCCGGTCGCGCCCCTCATTATCCTCACAGGCCTGCCAAAAAACCTGCTGAGAAGCTTAACAACCTGCAAATTCGCCTTGTTATTATGAGGAGATGCTTTTACACAAACACGATAAAAGCCGCCTGAAGCATCGTAACTAACCACCTCATCAGGCGAGTTGGGCTTCACAACAATGGAAATCACGCTATCAGCCATAATCCCTCCAGACATGCTTACATGCCTGGCATTTCATGAACTTGGTTTCACCCTCATCAGCAGCCCTTGTCTGCTGAGTCCAGTAAAAAGCCTTCTTATGCTTACACTTGGGGCAATCAGCATCAATTACAGGAAGCGTATCAATCTGCCTGTCAACAACAGAAATGCCTTCTGATTTGGCACTCAGATGCTCCTTTAAAGATGGGGGAATTTCCCTGCTCGTATAGCCGCACTTGCCGCAAACAGAAACCTTCCTCCCGTTTTTCACGCTCCC
>JACPBT010000042.1 GCA_016180145.1 Candidatus Woesearchaeota archaeon
GCAAGCGTCCCGGTATCGTTAATCTGGCCCCCTGAAGTCGGGAAAAAATAAGTTTTGTCAAGAACAACAATGTTTCCAACAACCTTAACAACCTTTGCAGAAAAATCAGTCTTGGCGTAATCCCCATAATAAAGGGCAACTGTGGCAGGGGCATCCCCAAAGTCATACCTTTCTGATTTCTTAGAAGCAGACTGCTGAGACCTCTTTTCATGCCTCTCAGCAACCAGAGCATAAAAATTATCAGGAATGGAAATTTTCCTGCCCTTACGCGAAGCCTCCTCAGCCACCTGCTCAGGAGCAATGCCATTGCTGTCATAAAGTTCAACAAGCTTGCCAGAGGGAATGCCGGCACTTTTTTCAAGAAGCCCGGAAACAATATGGCATGCTCTCTTCCTTGTATCATGCCACTTCCTCTCCTCAACGCCGAGAATCTCAGAAACTTCACCAAGATTTTCGGACAGCTCAGGAAACTGAGGCTTAAGATAAGACGCATGCAACTCACACAGCTTTGCAAAGTCAACCTTCCAGCCATACTTCTCAATAAAGCCCAAAGCACGCCGCAGAATAACACGCAGATTATAACCGCCGCCAACATTGGAAGGCAGAACACCATCAGAAAGAGAGACAAGCAAACTGCGCGAATGCTCAGCAACAGAATAAAGCGCAGACAAAGGCAGGATGCAGCTTTTCAATTCACCAGCAGGAACGCCAACATTCACCGCAACACTATCCCACGCCTTATCTATGCTTTCAACCTCATCAACATTAAGATAAGAACTGAAAGGAAGAAACTTACGCAAAAGAGAACTGTCAACCTTAATGCCTGTTGCCTTCTGCAAATGGCTGACAACAGTAGGGAACGTAGTCTCATAACTCGTAGGCGCAGCGCCTGTAAACCACGCATTCCTCTCCTGCCCCATACCCATGTCAAGAACCTTCAGCTTAAGCTCCCTCGGAGAGCCGCTGCTGGTATCATAAAGCATGTAAACCTGATTCCCAAGCTCCAACCCCCTGCTAAAATACTCCATACAAGGCCCCATATTGCCACCGCCAGCCCAGGCATCCTCATGATAGGTTATTTCCTCATTCGGCAAGCCAAGCCCCTTAACAAGCCATGAATGAATATCGCCAAAATACTTTTTCTGGTCCCACTTCTCCTCAGGCATGAATGCATGCTGCCCCACCATCACAAAACCGGTATAATGAGCGCCGGTAATGCCAACATTGTCAATGTCATTAAACCTCAGGCAAAACTGCGGGACAACCAGCGGATTGGCAGGCGGTTCAACCTCACCGGAAACAACAAACGGCTGAAAATCATAAATAGAAGCCTGAACAAAATCAGTATCATCACGCCACTTAGCAGCAACAGGATAACGCTTAACAGGCTCATAGCCAAGCTTCCTGAAATGGGTTGAGAACTTTTTCCACACCTCTATGTAATCAAGCCTCTCCCGCGCAGGGCTTTTATCAATGAAACGAAAACCGCCACTGCACGCAGGGTCACCGCAAACACGCTGCCCGGAAACAACACTCCAGAAAAAACGCCTGCACTTCCCGCACTGAAGCCTGCTGAACCCCTCATCCTTCAAAACAGAAACAGCATAATACTGCTCAGGGTTAAGACCTGCCTTCTTCCTCAACTCAAGCTTAAACTCCTTATCACTCAGCATAAACAGTGAGTGTTTAACCGCTATTTTAAATGCTTTTCGCAGCTACCTTGCAGCGTATTCCCGCGATTCGGCCACAAGCCATAAAACATCACCCTGACAAATTCCTTACATCAAATATAACGTAACTGCCAGCATTCATATACACAGGAAAATTATGGGTTAGAATTCCAATCTCGCCTGTTTCCTTCAATGTTTTGGTTTTAATCTTACACTCCCTGCAGAAAACAACATAATCTGTGGAACTATCCCTCAGATAAGAAAAATAATTTTCCTCATCCCACTCCTCCTGATAATGCTGCCCCTCAAAATAGGGGGAGAGGGAACTTACAATACCCCTTGCAGGCAGCTCGTATATCCACTTCCTGCAGCTATCAACAACCCTCACATTGCCCTGCAAATCAGGCAGCGTATCATAGCTCTTAGAGTAGTAACACCCAAGCCCCTCCTTCCAGCCCATCTCAAACGGCACAAAAAAAACCGGATAAGCAAAAAGAATGCCTGCAACAACGACAAGATAAGCGCTCCTCAAACTGAAAAACCTTGCAAGACGTTTAGGAATGAAGATAAAAATGAACGGGAACAGCATGACAAAGGAGCGTATTGCAAAATCCAGAATGTTGTCAAGCTCAAAATCAACACCGCCTGAAAAGAAAAGAAACTTAAGCAAAACAAACTGAACCACCAGAATGGCAACACTGCCTGCAAAAAGAGGCCACCTGCCAAGGAATAATGTTGAGAGATTGCTTGCAGCAACGTAAGGATGGTTCAAGCCCGCAAGCGACACGGCAGCATCTCCAAAAGGGCTGCTCCTGAGCTTTTTAATGGCATAAAGACCGAGATAGAAAAGAAAAACCGAAAACATATACGGATAAGAATCAGGAAGAAGAATCTTGACGAAAATCAGGCCATACCAGAAGAACAGCATACCCCTTCTTTTAAACAGGGCAAGCGACAAGGCAATAACACCTGCAAAAAGAGCAAGCTCAAGAACCTTTACAACCATGCCTCCAAGCACAAACCAACCAAACCCGGCAAGCAGATAGGAAAGCAGCCCAACCCCGTAAAGAGGCTGATTGCCGCCAAGCATAGAAAAATCCCTCTCAAGAACAACACCATTGTCAATCATGTAATTGTAAAGCCAGGCATTATGCAAATGCGTGTAAATGTCAGAGCCCGGAAGCACAAAAACTGCGGCAAACATCACCAAGACAAGAATAACCTGAGCGAGCGACAGCCACTGCCTCTGCTTTCCTTCCACCATCTTTTCAGGGTGTTAATAGATGAATCAAGGAATGCAACAGCTACAGCTTTCCTATTTTTATTAGGAACTGCCTGTAGTCCTCAATGTCCTTTCTTACTGCCTCTATGAACTCTTCGCTTACTTTCTCACCTTTTGAATTCACGCATATCGCCTCCCTTAAGCCATTGCTTTATCTCAGAGTCGGCATAGTAGCTTTCACGCACTCCTTGAAGGATTTTTGCATCTTCCTTCACCAACGCATCTTCACTATTCATCCTGAGAAATCTTAGTGTGGCCACCATTGACGTTCTCCTGTTCCCACTTGCGAATGGATGTTCCTGCGATATGCCTTTTAGTAGTGCCACAGCTTTGTCATAAACATCGCCAGGCTCTTCTGCCACTTTCTCCAGAACCGCATTCAATTTGCGGTGGCTTAGCACTTTAAAGCTATCAGCCTTTTTGACCTTTATTGAGGATAAAACCTCCTTATTAATTGCTACAACTTCGTCATTTGTCAGATATTTTGTCATAATAACCATTTAAGTCCGCTGCTTTATTTATGCTTTCCGTTAGCAGGGCTCAGTAGAAAACCGCCCCCTAAAACAACTTTTTAACTAAGCTTTTCAAAGCCACCCAACAGAAACCTTTTAATTGCCGAAAAACCTGCAACCACGCTATGAACCCAAAATACTATGAAGCAGTAATACAGATAAGGGAATCCCCCAAAGAAGTA
>JACPBT010000089.1 GCA_016180145.1 Candidatus Woesearchaeota archaeon
CCAGAGCAGGAAGCAGAAGCGCAACAAGGTTCAGTCCTGCCGCCAACGCTGCCAAGTGCGGATGAGCCGACCAACCCGGCAGGACAGGCAGCAAGAACAATAGGCAACTAATCCATCTCATTTATCAATAACTGGCTTTTCTCACAAGAACACCCTCAAAACCATCACCAAGCTGGCAGACAGTGCAGTAACCCTTACCGCAAACATTGGGAATGTCCTTATTTTCCATCAGGGCAAAAACATCATTAACAGCGCCCTTAACCTCATACTCCATAAAAGGATTCATGACAACCTGCCTCTGCTGATTGGAAGAGACGTAACGGACAATACCCTCCTTAATGCTTGAGTTGTATTTCTCGCCAAGAAGAAGCATATAAGCAGAAAGCTGAAGCCTATGGTCAGGCCAGACACCCTCAGAAGGGGCACGGCCAGTCTTAATCTCCACAGGCACATACTCAGAACCATAAACCTCAACCCTGTCAACCCTCGCCTTCAAATGCAAACGCTCAGAAGCAACATAAAGCTCAGAAATAATTTTTGGAGAAAGCCCATCCCAAAGCTGCCCGCCAAAAAGCCCAGTCTTTGAAGAGAAACTGAGAACCTCATCAGCCCTCTGCCTCGCCTGCTCAAGAACTGCAGGAGAAAGCTGAGCCGAAACATCTGACTGCAAGATGCCAAGGCGCTGCAAATCAGAAGAAAAAGCAGAAACACCCCTCTTAAGAACATCAGCATACACACTTTCAAAAGAAGCAAGCACATCCTGCCTGCCAACACCCGCCTCAACACCACGGACAAGAGCCTCCTCAACCTCATTAGCTTCCTCAAAAACCTTATGCCTGATACTGCCAAGCACCATAACAGGCTTAGCAGGCTCCCTGAAGCCAAGAACAAGCCTGAGATAAAGAGCGCGAGGGCAGAACCTCAAGGCACACAGGTCAGTAACGCTGACAAGCTTAGGAGCAACCATAAGCAAACAGTCAAAGCCGCTATTTATATAGGTTTGCCGCGCATGTCCAGTGTCCAGTGGAGGCACGTAAAGTTTATATACCACTGAAAGAAAAAACGAGGCGTGGCGCGAAAATTGAAGAATAGCAACCCATTCAGTTCAAATATGATTATAATTCTGGCAGCAATACTGATAATAGGGATTGCAGTGTATGCAGGCACAACAAACCTTGCAAACACGCAGGACCAAAACCCTGCAGGAGAGGCGGCAAGACCAATAAAGCCTAAACCGGTATTACTATATGATTGCTCTGATTCTGACAACGGGAAAAACCCCAATATTGCAGGAAAAACAGAACTTACTAACACCAAACGCCAAGAGGTAAGTTCGGCATCAGACACCTGCCAAAGCAGCAGCGCAGTAAAAGAATACTACTGCAAAGCGCCAAGAGCCAGCTCAATCAGTTCAGAAATAATAAACTGCGCAACAGGATACAGATGCAAAACCGAAGACAGAGCATGCACAAATCTGCCGCCAAAAGCAGAGATTCAAGTTCCAGCGAGTATAACGTTAACGTCCACATCAAGCCCAACCACGTTAATTCCTGTAACCGTTACAGGATATGACGACCTTGAGGTTAAAAAACTGCTCCTTTTCAATAAAAGCAATGAACAGATAGCGGATTATGCCTGCACAGGCAAACAAACAAGCTGCTCAGCCACCTTTTACCCGGAAGTGCCTTCAAATAATGGCGCAAAATATGAATTTTCTGGAAGGGCTGTTGATTCAGCAGGGCAGTTGTCATCTCCGGCATCAGGCAGTGGGGAAGTAATTGTAGATGTAGACCTCCCTCCGACAATTGAGGTAACACAACCGCCACCTGCCACGACAAAACCATTTATAAGGTTCACCATAAAGGGCAACGACGACAAAGATGTCGCGCAATTAAAAGCTTACACCAAACACAATGAAGAACTGCGAAGCATTGAATGCGAAGGAATACAAACAAGCTGCGAAGCCATTTTTGAAAACATACCACTTGACTTGTGGGAACTTGACCCTTCAATTCTGGTAGCGGCTGTTGACTCTTCAGGAAAGCCCTCAGAAAAGATAATCCTCAAAGGATTTTTTTCACCGATAGAGGATGAGAAAACACCAGTGAAGAAAGGAGATGTGTTCTATATCCGCACCAGCAATGACCCACTTCATAATCTATATCGCATTATTTATGACGGAATTGACTCAACAATAGCCAAAGGGACAGTCAAAACATCATCACCATATGCGCACTTCACTAAAGTAAGCTCATCCAAGCCATACGAAACTTTTGACGTATGGGTCTTTCCAGTCGGATACTTCAACACAACAGACAACCAACAAAATGTAGTGATAAACTCGGGAGTGTGGGGAGACTTTATCTATCCCCTGCCGATGAGCGCAAGCCACGTATTTACCAATGCAAATCCCATTGCCGAAGGCCAAGAAGACTACGACATCTTCATGGACTTTGACAACGATTTGGTAATAGAATCAAATGGGCAATCAAAATAATAGTAATGCTGTAAACCTTCAGAGACTCATTCTGCCAAAGCTTACAACCGTATTTGCTAACAGAGTTGGTTTAGACGACAAGTTGCTAGAGCGACACCAAAAATTACAGCTTATTTATAAATGAAATATGCCTGTTTTTGGGATGGTGGTATTGTTGTGAAGGGGCTGTTAGCAGTTATCCGCACATGTCCAGTGGGGTTGCCTAATACTCCAAAACCTTTCGTATCTTTACACTTACCCTATACTTTCTAAATAGCCGCTGGAAGCTCGCGGCGTTCTCCAAAGAGACAGCGATGCAGCCTTTCCCCACCCTTTCCCCTGAGAATTCCTGAAGCAGTCCATTATAAAACCTTTTGCCCTGCCTGTGGCCAAATAGTTTT
>JACPBT010000084.1 GCA_016180145.1 Candidatus Woesearchaeota archaeon
ACTGCCTGACAAACAGGTATTTTCAGAATCACTATACATAGCAGGAAATGTCACAAACTCAACCAGCACAATACTCAGAATATTCTACTGGAACAAACAGCCAAACTGAGCTTAAAACGACACAAGTTTTGACTTAACACAGGTGTCGTTTTAATGCGTTCATTCAGCAGTCAAGAACCACACTGCTCAGAATATGCAAACCATACACAACACCAATCCCCGAATGGTGGTTCTTGACACTTAGTAACGGACAATGACAAGCAATTACTGATGTCCGCTACCAACTATTGCAAAACTTTATAAAAACAAAACACGGGAGAGTTAATAATGAAGATAACCATAGACACAAAAGAAGATAGCAACGAAGAGATAAAAAAACTCATAGCACTCCTTACCTCACTCATGGAGCAGGGAAGCATGCAGGCAGCAGAGCCGCAGCCAATAGTCGGGGAAGGAATATTCAGCATGTTTGAAGCAAAAACAGAACAAAACGAGCAGGCAACCCTGCAAAGCACTCAGCAGAACAGCACAACAAAAGCAGAAGAAGAGCAGCCAAGAATAGTCCTATACTGACCAAACTTTAAAAAAGTTCTGACATTTAGCAGCGAACACAAATAATTGCACATAATTGTCCGCTACTATAGCGGCGGACTTTAATAATCGTATAAAACTTGTAAAGTCCGCCTAATATAGGCACGGCTACCAACTACGGAAATTAATTTCCGTGCCTATAAATTGAAAACGACATACAAGATGTATCAAAACTTATGTCTTTTTATAATTTTAGCTTAACAGTCATAGCAGTTGCGGCTACTGATGCTGCAAATTACCATAGCACGCATTAGTTTACCTCTTTCGCAAAGATTAAAAAAGGCAGAAGAAACACGCTGTTTATGAAGAAATACGAATACCTGCCGCACACAGCAGATGTGAAATTCAGGGCATACGGAAAAAACCTTGAAGAAACATTCTCAAACGCAGCAACAGCAATGATGAACGTAATGGTAGACACCAAAAACGTGAAAGCGGCAACAGCCAAGAAGATAAAAGCGGAGGGAGATGATTTGCAAGCCCTCCTCTACAACTTCCTTGAGCAGTTCCTCATACTGATGGACTCTGAAAATCTTTTCCTGACAACAATAAAAACGCTGAAAATAACAACCAACAAAAAAAACGGCAGCTATAAACTTACAGCAACAATTGCAGGCGACGACGCAGGAAAATACGAAACAACAGGACCTCAGGTAAAAGCGATAACCTACAATGACATGACAGTCACAGACAAAATGGCACAGGCGGTTGTGGATATATAACTACTGCTTTTTTCCTTCTTCATTCTCCAAATCCCTCAATACCGCTTTCATGCTCTCCTTCACGCGAGGCAATTCATTGAATATGACGTCCCAAACCAGCGTGTAATCTATACCAAAGTAAGCATGAATAAGCCTGTCCCTCATACCCGCCATTTCCTGCCAAGGGATATCTGCATGTTTTCTTCTTATTTTTTCAGGAATCTGCTTTGCAGCTTCACCAATAACCTCAAGCTTCCTGACAACAGCACTGGAAGTCTTATCATCATCATGCATATCTTCAAGCTGCATGCCTTCAACGAACTCTTGTATAGAATCTATGGCGGCTATTATATCTTTAACGATAAGCTGTAATTTCTTATCACACTGCAACAACCTCCTTTAAAATCTCATCCCTCAACTCACTCCTGACGGCCCTTTCAGGGACAACATCAACCTTTAAACTCAGCTTATTCTCAAGGAAATCCGCAAGCGCTACCAAATCAAACAAAGAAGCACCTTTGTCAAACCTCACCAGGATGTCAACATCACTTCTCTTTTTCTGTTCGCCCCGTGCATAAGAGCCGAAAATGCCAACGACTTCCGCCTTGTAGTCTTCTTTTATACGCCATTCCAGCTTTTTTAGAGTCCTGCGTATACTTTCAAGCGAGTGACCAGCCCTTCTTCCCCCCTTCAACACCATACACAATTTGTTTTATCAGAACTATATAAATCTGTTGACAAAATGGCACAGGCGGTTGTAATCTTTCTGTTTTCGCGGTTATGTCATGGTTACACTTTGTAGTTGGTTGGACAATACAGGCAAGAAAAGACAGAAATACAGGCAGCTGACATATAAATATTTATAAGCCAACAGCAACCACCTATCTACATGGCAATAAGGCAGGATACGGATAATCGGGCAGTTCTTGAAGAAAGAGAGAAAATGCTGAGGATTTTAACAGCAGCCAACAGGCAACTAACAGAAACTCTCATCCAATACATGCTGTCAATCCCGTCTTCAGCACAGCCAAATTCAAGACTTACAATCTACAATCTTAACGGTGTTACGCTTCGTATGAACGACACAGTAATGTCGGCGAGAGGAGGCGGGAAAAGAAGTTTTACAACGCCTGGCGTGCTTTTTTATGATATGGTCATAAGCCAGCAGGGTGGAATAACAATAGTCAGACACGGGGAAGGAAAGCCTTATTATGGCAGAATAATCGGGGCAGTTGACGAGGAAACAGTTCAGGGAAGATTTAACGGTGCTACAGGACTATTGACTGCAATAGGCCCTGCGGCAACTATAACAGAAGTTACCACTCCCCCGATGGCTGGCACAGAGCAAGGGCGAGTGGTCTTCCCCCACAGAATATTAAGATATTTCAGTCCCTACATTGAGCAGGGGTCATACATATTCGGCGTGCGCATACAGGCAGATAAAACACCAGAATTCTCACTTGAAGGCAGAGTAACTGAAATAATCAGGGAATCACAATAAATCTTTTTAAATTAAGGCAGAAGCTAAACAGGCTGAGGCAAAAAACACAGCATGGAACTTAAAAAAATATCAGACTACGAATGGGAAATCCCCAGAAGTTCAGGAATGAAAGTACCTGCAAGAATATACGCATCAGAAAAGCTTGTTGAGAAAATAAAGCAGGACAGAACCTTAATGCAGGCAGCAAACGTAGCATGGCTGCAGGGAATACAAAAATTCAGCTATGGTACGACATAAATTGCGGGGTGCGGCTCCTAAGAACAGACTGGACTGAAGACGAAATAAGGCCAAAACTTAAACAACTGCTAAACGAGCTCTTCAACGAGATACCCAGCGGAGTAGGCAGGGGAGGGCAGACAAAGCTCTCAAAAGATGAAATAATGGAACTGCTCGCAAAAGGAAGCAAATGGAGCCTTGAACGCGGCTACGGAATAAAAGCAGATTTAGACACAACAGAAGAATACGGCTGGCTAAAACAGGCAGAGCCTGGCTTTGTATCAGAATCAGCAATAGCAAGAGGCAGGCCCCAACTCGGAACATTAGGAGCCGGAAACCACTTCCTTGAAATACAGAAAGTGGATGAAATATATGACGAAAAAACAGCCAAAGCATTTGGGATAGAAGGAAAAGGGCAGGTAACAGTAATGGTGCACTGCGGAAGCAGGGGTTTTGGGCATCAGGTAGCATCAGACTACATAAAACTCATGGAAAAAAAATATGGCTTTGAGCACCTGCCGGACAGGGAGCTTGTAAACGCGCCATTCAACTCAGAACTCGGACAGAGATACTTCAAGGCAATGTGCGCAGGAATGAACTACGCATTTGCAAACAGGCAGATGATAGTCCACTGGATAAGAAACAGCTTCAAAAAGGTAATGGGCAGCGACGAAGGAATGAAACAGGTATATGACGTATGCCACAACATAGCCAAAGTGGAAAAGCACACGATAGACAGCTCAACAATGGAGCTTTGCGTGCACAGAAAAGGCGCAACAAGAAGCTTCGGGCCCGGAAGGGAAGAAGTAAATGAGATATACCAAAAAACAGGGCAGCCAATATTCATACCCGGAAGCATGGCAACAGCAAGCTATGTATTAGTAGGAACTGAAGAAGCAGAGCAAAAAAGCTTCGGAAGCACAGCACACGGGGCAGGAAGGGAAATGAGCCGGGCAGAAGCAATAAGCAGATACAGGGGAGAGGCAGTCGCAAAAGAAATGGAAAAAATGAACATACTCGTAAAAGCAGCAAGCTGGAAAGGCATAGCAGAAGAGGCGGCACCGGCATACAAAGACATAGACGAAGTTGTTAAAGTATCTGACAAAGCCGGGCTTGGAAAAACAGTAGCAAGATTGATACCGCTCGGAGTGGTGAAAGGATGAGCGACAGAATTGATGAAGTTGTTGAAAACCTTCTCGCACAGACAGGCATAGACGTAAGCGGATTTAAAGGAGAACAGCCGCAGAAGCAGCAGCCAAAGCCTTTTGAAGGAAAAGTCCAGGTAGTGCTTGCATACAAAAACCAAGACCTCATAGCATACTGCCTAATAATAGGCGCGGTTGAGGAGTCGGAAATAAAGGCTGATAGCGTTGTGGGGCAAATAATCTACGAGATAAGCGACCTTAAAACCTTTGTAGAGGAATACGAGGCAGGGCTGAAGCAAATAGGAGTGCTAACCCACATAAACCCTCTTGAGCTTCACATCATGAATAGCCGCCTGACAGCCATAAAAATGGAAAAAAGGCTGGATGACTGGCAAGGCGCGAGACTGCTTGAGGCAGTAAAAATCATGAGCTATGTCATCAGAGGAAATGTGCCGCCTGAAATGCTTAAGGATTACAGCTGAGCTAAACCTCAATAACCTTACCAACCTTGCTGACATTAATAACCCGTGTAGAGCCAATAGTTTCCTCAAGCCCCGAAGCCTCGTGAACGTGGCTGCACAGCAAGATGTCTGGCTTAAGCGCATGAATAGCCTTGGTAACGCCCTCACTGCCCTTAACAAAGCTTGAGAACCTTTCCATCATAGACTCAGCAGGGTGGACATGCGTAACCATAATCCTCTTCTTAGCATCCTTAACATAATTATGAGAACGATAGAGATGGTAGAAAATATCATCCTCAGAAAGCTGGAACAAGCCGCAATTGGCACCACCGCACCCAAACAGGGCGACATCACCCTTAACCAAGCTACCCTCATGAAGATTTGTAACACCATACTTCCTGGCAAGAAAATCAACAGCAGCAAAAGTCTCATGGTTGCCGTGAATCAGGGCAACATCCTTACCCCTGCTGACGAAAGGGCCGACTATGTTATCAGTGCTTGCCTCACCAAAAGTCAAATCACCAGCCAGCACAACCAAATCAACATTCTCATCCACAGCCTGAGCAGCAAGCTTCTCAATCAAATCAGCATTGCTGTGCAGGCAACCGGCAGCAAGTATCTTCATAGCACAAAAGAGGGATGAACGAGTATTTAAGCCTGCCGCTTACAGACATTTTTGGAGAGAAGACAGGTGAAAAACACAATTAATACACATCTCCAATGCATAATTTAGCCATAAAGTGTAGATTTGCCAATGGAGACTCAGCGCCTGACTACCTTCACTTTCCTGCCTGCGAGGTTCACGATTGCTGAAGGGCTGGCTGCCTTTCTGCCTTCGTAGATAATGAAGTCAACCATGCTGATTATTTCAGGATTCGCGTCTGACATTGAAGTCATGTGGCTTTGGGCAGTTATGTTGGCGCTGGTGCTTACAATCGGAACGCCAAGCTCCCTGACAACTGACGAAAACCAGTTTGCAGGAATCCTGACACCGACAATGGCTGTTTTTGGATGGACAGCGCCTGCAACAGCTTTCCTGTTTTTCAGCTTCAGCAGCAGCGTATAAGGGCCAGGAAGCTTATCAAGCCACCTTTTCGCATCAACACGGACAACACAATTGCATGCTATCCACTCCTTAGACGGAACAGCAATTGAGAATGGCTTTGCATCACGCTTCTTTATTTCACGAATCCTGTTAACTGCTGCGGAATTTGTGGCATCACAGCCAATACCGTAAATAGTGTCTGTCGGGTATATGAAAACAGCGCCATCAAGAATTTTCCTGAAATACAACTGCTTATTTTTCAGAAATTCCCTCTTTGAAACGACACGCATGAAAGATGCGTAAATGAAGCGTTATAAATAGGTTTTTGTTGGTTCTGAAAAAGGGGTGGCGGGAACAGGAGATTAGCGCTGGCGGTGTTGGTTGGCTGCATAGTGCCAGTCAGAGAAATAGCCACGCCTCGCCCGTCTCCTGTTCTCCATCCTGATGTAGTCTGTCAGCAAAAACTCACCTCCTGCTTTTTTGAAATCGTAGAAAGAGCGCGAACCAGAACAGGCCTGCGCGAGGCAACGCTCATGCGCTTAACCTGATTAAAAAACAGCGTGCTTATTGTATCCGGGCTCATTATCATTTTCATCACCTCAAATAAGAAAACAGGCTGTCCTGTTTAAATACGCTACGGCAGCATGTCCAGTGTCCAGTGGTTATTGACAGTATTGAAGATAATTGGCTTTATATTTACCGGCTGATTTGAGTGAAAGAAAGGAGATGTTATTTTGTGTTAAATTATGGATAACTCGCGCAGGGCTTAACAACCAAGGCGAGCTGCCTGTAACGGGCAAACCAAAATGTTTATAAATGTGGACATCTGTCCAATATTATGAACGATTGTGTGTAAAAATGGACAAACTGCTGACTTACTTCATCAATGAACCTGAAAAAGAATTTCATGTAAGGGAACTTGCAAAACTCGCCGGAAAATCACCAACCACCGTGTCCAAGTACCTCCATGCTTTTGCCAAAGAGCATTTTTTAACTATTAACAAAAGTCGCAATCACTTGCTTTTCAAGGCAGATACAGAAAGCACTGCCTTTAAAGATATGAAAGTAGGTCATAACCTTTCCCTGTTGAGGAAATCCGGGCTGATTAAGCACTTAGCTGATGAATACAACCAGCCTGCTGCGATAATTCTCTTCGGCTCATTTGCCAGAGGAGAAAATGTTCCGCAAAGTGATATAGACATTTTGGTCATAACTCCTGTAAAAAAAGAGGTTCCTGTTGACAAATTTGAGAAATCCCTGCATCACAGGATTCAGTTGTTCCTGCATTCTGCAAAGGATATAGAAGCCATGAAAACATTAAACAAGGAGCTTTTAAACAGCTGGATTAATGGCATGGTTGTGCACGGATACTGGGAGGTGTTCACATGATGTTAATTGATTTCATTAAAAAAGGGCAGGTCAGAAAAGCAACACCTGATATTGCCCTTATAAAATCCCTTGTCAAAACCGCAGAAGCGGATATGCTATTCCTGAAAAGCGTTGAAGTGAATGAGATATCAGCAAGAAAAGTCATGAGCAACTATTATGATACCCTGAGAAGTATTCTGGAGGCAATGGCAGCACTTGACGGCTTAAAGGTGTACTCGCATGAGGCGTTTAAGCACTTCCTGTCTGAAAAAGGAGAGCAGATAATTGCGGAAAAATTTGACCGATTCAGAAAAATACGGAACAAAATCAATTACTACGGTAAAAGCATCTCCAAAGAGGAGGTAGTTGAGAATTCAACTGAGATTGCATTGCTAATAACAGAACTCAGGGAGAAATACCTCAAAGTTGTTAGCTGACAACTATAATAAACCGTTTATCAGGCGCATCCCTTCCGAAAGGACCGTTAAGACAGGAGCCGCAGTAGCCTGAAAAAGAGCCTTTCCTGTCAGCAACAAAGCTTACTTCCAGAGGGAATGTTTCTGAGGTTACAAGAGCGTTAATGCTGTAGCCGTCAACAGCAAGCCCGTGCATGTAAGAAGCCGTCCCAGGCGCGGCCAAAAGGCTAAGCTTAACCAGCGAGCCCTGCTCAACAGAGATAGAATTGGGTTCGTAGTGCGTATGAAATATTGTGATGTTGAACTCATGAACCGCCTGTTTTTTCCCAGAGAATGGAATCTTATCCCCAGGAAAGAAAAAAAAGGCAGCAATCACCAAGATGACGACAACTGCCACAATGACAAAGGCTTTTGACATGGCACAAATACGGGAGCTGGCACTTAAATATCTTTTGCTGCTGCAAAAATTATTTATACTATGCAAGCTGACATAGTCCGGTGATTAAAATGAACTTACTCCAAATGACAGCAAGAATAATTGACAGATTTTTAGAGCCGAAAACAGCGCATGCGCATTGTGACATACCATGCGGCATATATGATCCGCACTATGCGCAGCTTGCAGCCCATACCGTAGTAAGGATGACACAACTGATAGAACAGAAAAAAGAAGACGCACACGCAGTTGCGAGGTATGCAAAAACAAAGGAAGAGCATGCAGAGCTGTGCAAACAGGAAATCAGGATTATATGGGGGGATTATTTTAAGCCGGAGCATATACAGAAATACCCGCAGCTGCATGAGATGACATACAACATAATGAAAGCAGCGAGCAAGGCAAGGCAGGAAGTTAGCATGCAGGCAGCAGAAGAACTCCTTGAAAGCGTTAACAGATTTGCAGAGATATTCTGGGAAACAAAAGGAGTCAGGACATACAGGGCGAAGGCGCCATACCCTACAGAAAGAGAAATAGCAGTGCCGCAACTAAAATGATACGCCGCTATATTGTAAAAGGGCACAGCATGGAGCCAAATTTTCATGACGGCGATAAACTGATGCTTTCTTCCTTATTCCTCAAGCCAAAAAGCGGGGATGTCGTGGTATTCAGCAGCGGCGGAAGGGACTACCTGAAAAGAATAGCGGCAGTAACTGCAAAAAACAATTTCACAGCGGTTGGCGACAACAAGAGCCACAGCAGCGAGCATGCCATAACCAGAAAGCAGATAAAGGGAAAATTCTTAATGAAATACTGATTTTAAAATGAACCTTGCTGACGTCCACGCGCATCTTGAGCTTTTTGACGCAGATGCGCTAAAAAGCGCAATAAAAAGAGCAGAAGAAAAAGGCGTAAAGGCAGTAATAACCAACAGCACCAGCCCTGAAACGAACAGAAAAGCACTGCAGCTACAGCAGCAATTCAAAATCGTGCGGGCAGCACTCGGAATATACCCTGCAAACGCAGCAGCCATGAGCGGAGAAGAGCTTGACAAGGAGCTTGAGTTCATGAGCGCAAACAGCAGCAGCTTCGCGGCATTCGGCGAGATAGGACTGGACTACGAGGAAACCGAAGACAGAAAAAAACAGCAGCACGCATTTGAGGAACAGCTGGAAATGGCAAAAAAGCTCGGAAAACCCGCAATAGTCCACTCAAGAAAAGCAGAGGCAGAAGTCGTTGAAACACTCATAAGCAGAGGCTGCAGGAAAGCAATCCTGCACGCATTCCACGGAAGCATGAAGCTTGCAAAAAAAGCAGCAGACAACGGATTTTACCTTTCCATACCATCAAACATACTGCGAAGCAGCCACTTCCGCAAAATGGCGGAAATACTCAAATTTGAAAGCATACTTACAGAAACAGACACGCCTTACCTCGGCCCTTACAGCGACAGGAAAAGCGAGCCATCATACGTTGAGTTATCCATAACTGAAATCGCAAAAATAAAAAAAACAAGCACAGAGCAGGCGGCAGAACAGATTTACAGGAACTACCTGAAACTCTTTGAACAGACAACCGATAATGGTTAAATATTTAAAGAGCGCCCCCCACAGTCAAATGCATAAACAACCGAGGTGGTTAGAAAATGTCAATGATATGCCCAAATGCAGGATGCAAAGCAAAAAAAGGACCATGCCTTCATGAGCTGGGACTTTTAGTGATTGTAATAGTTGCAGTAGTATATTTCGCAGTGCTTAAGAAGTAAATCTATAGGAAATAACCTTAATTTTCCTATGTTTTGAAATAGAGTGTAAGGCTATTTCCTAATAAGCAAATCACTTATTCGTCAGGAACAAAGTTCAGATTATTGAAGTGATTTGCTATAAAGCAAGAAGTAAAGGTGGTGAACAAATGCCTAAAGTAAAGGTATACAGCACACCAACATGCCCGTGGTGCTACAAGACAAAGGATTTCCTTAAAGAGAACAACATAGAATTTGAGGACATCAACGTGGCATCAGACCACAAGGCAGCACAGGAAATGTTCACAAAATCAGGACAGATGGGCGTGCCTGTGACAATGATAGACAACGAAGTAATAGTCGGCTTTGACAAGCCAAAACTCAAAAAAGCACTGCGAATGGCGTGAGTTACACACTTCTCTACAATAATGCCATATAAGGATGCTTCTTTAAAATGCGCCGGCCGGGATTCGAACCCGGGCAGGTGCCTTGGAAGGGCACAGTCATACCATTAGACCACCGGCGCTTATAATAGTAATTCGCATAAATAACGGAACAATTGTGCGAATTACTAAATAGCAAATTGCACGGCTGAAGTTCCGAATTAATGCAATCTGCTATAAGCCAATGAAAAGCAAGCCTATTTTAAAGGTTTTGGAATGCGTTCACTCAGCGATGTGATTCACGATTCTATCCTTCTTAACAGCGGCAGCTTGTCAAAATCAGAATCATAGCTTGCAATGTTCCTGACACCAAAGTCCTTTGCCAGAACTATGCTCGTGCAGTCCGTGAAGCTTAAGCCTGCAAACTTTTTAAACAATTCCCATGAGCTGAAGAAAACATCAGAATCTACTTTAAGCATCTTAATGCTTTCATCCCCGAGAAGCGTATCGCCAAACTCCTCAACCTTTTCCGGCCTAACGTGCCTCGCCATCAGGAACGTCACCAGCTCGTCAAAAATGTAGTCTGAAATATACGGCTGCCCAAGCTCCTGATTTGCGATTCTTGCCTTAACGAATTGAGCGCTCTTGTGATTTTTATCATCAGCATTGGCCAAGGCGACAAGAAAAGATGTATCAAGAAAAACACCCATTTTTTCACCCATACAATGTCTCATCAACCAGCGTGCTTATCTTCTCCTTATCTGCACCCTCAAACCTGAGCGGCTTCAGACTCCAAAAACTTTTACCCTTGCCGCCTTTGCCGGCATTTTTTCGCTCCTGAAGCCAGTTCTGCAATGCGAGATTTACAGCTTCTCCCAGCGTCACGCCTTCTTTCACAGCCGCAACCTTCAGCTCCCTCCAAAGGCCACGGTTTACTGACCTGACCGTTATTACTTCTGTCATACTTGTAAATAAGTATTACATGTAATATTTAAATGTTTTGGCATAAATATAAATGAAGAACACTCCAGTCACGCAACTCCGGCAGAAACAACATTCCCTATGATTGATGATGCAATGGCATTGAAAACAACCAGAACTACAAGCGCAATTATTGAATAAACAATCGTGCTTTTTATAAGGTTAATGCCAATAAGATAACGCTCAGAAAGCCTGTCAGCGCCGGACTCAATGCCGTTTATCAAGACAGTCATTATGTAGATAACCTCAACAATGTAAACTCCAATGATAATCTGGAAAAAGTAGGTAGGAACACCATCCCCAAAAACAGACAAAAGGCCTGTCGGCGCAGATGCATCAGGGGACAGCTCGCCTATAGCAGCAATCTGCTTTGTCAGAGAGCCAAGAATGCCAATAATCATTGAAGTTATGCCGACAACTATGCCTGCAATTGCAGGGGCAAGAATGCTGACCTGCTGCTTCATGTCAGAGATTATGTCAGCCATCAAATCCTGAAGCCGCTCATTGACACGGTGAATGTCCTTGATGTATTCAGAAACATTAATCAGCGAAGAAGAGGCAGACTTCGGGCCCTTCTTTGAGCTTTCAAGAAGAACCTTCATTGAGCTTTCAATAACAGGCGAAGGAAAGTAATTGATAGCGCCTGTCTTCCTGTTGAAAATTGCGCTTTCAAGCCCCATACCGCGCTTCCTGATGTTCTCGCTAACAATATTAAAAAACTCGGCAGAGGAAGTGCCCTTCACCATAACGGCAACCTTCTCAAAGGCAGCCTCAACAGGAATCCCGTCACCAATCCGGTTCCCAAGCTGAAACAGGGCAGAGGCAAACTCATCCTCAAGCTTCCTCGAACGCTCACGAATCTTAAAAACATTCCTTGAGCGCAGAAGGAAATAAAGGCCAAAACCAACACCAAAAGCAAGCGGAACAAGCATGCTAAGCACAGCAGCGCCAATGCCATACGGGCCAATAAGCTCACCTCCTGAAACCCTGTAATCAAGAAGCTTAAAATCAAGGCTCGGCAGAAAAGGACGCTCGCCAATAAGAACAGCCTCAGGCAGCGAATAGCGCGCAGCCAAAGGCAGCACACCAAAGAAAAGCATGACAGCCATAAACCCGATGCTCAGCACAGCAGGACTCACAGACAGCTCAGCTCCAAAAAGCCTGAACACAATATTCCTATACTTCTTCAGGGAAGGCACATCTTCAGAAATATCAGTGCTGCCATAACCGGTAGGCCTTTTTGAAAGAGTATTCTTGGTAAGGTAAAGCAGCAAAACAGGAATAGTAACATTGTAAAGCAAAGCAATGTAAGCTGCAATCTTCATTGGAGGAATATCAGCAGTCATGAAACTCGCAACCATTGGCAGTATAACCAGGCCAAGAATCGGAAGCACAAGCCCAAGCATGTAAAGCATAGTCACAGGAGCCTTAAGCTCATGGGTATAGCGAAGCATCCTGTTGTAAGTCTCCTCAAGCATGAGATTAAGCGCCTTGTCAACCATGCCAAGCCGCTTGTCGTCAGAAGGCTCGTAAAGAGAGCCCTCCAGAAGGTGAAACGACTCAATAAACTCAAGATTCCAGTCACGCCACGTCTCAAGGTAATAATCAAGGGACTCCTTGATAGTCTCATACCTGTCAGTCTCAACATCCCACAAAACCTTCTTCAAATCAAGAGACAATGGAGGGGAAAGGCGCTCAGCAGCAAAGCGGACAGCAAGCTCAAGATTAGAGGTGTGGCGCATAAAAGCAGCCATGTAAAAAACACACTGAACCATCTGGTTGGAAGCCTGAAGCCGCCAGCTATTTGCAAAGAAGTCAGGCAGCTTCAAAAGAGCTACAAGAACCACAAGAGCGACAACAACAGCATAGCCAAAGGCAAACAACGAAGCAGTAAGCAGGGCAGCGCCAACACCGGCAAGCAGAACAAGCATGAAAACAATAACAGCAAAACCAACAGTTGAATTCGGAGAAACATTCAAATGAGAAAGGCCGATAAGACGCGAAAGCTCCTCACTGCGCGCCTTCCCAGGGCTAATGTTTAAAAGCCTGCCGCAGAAATTACAGGAAACCTCATAAAAACTCAGCGGCTTAGGAAGATTCTCCTCCTTGAACTGCTCATAATTGGAGGAATACCTGCGCGAACCAACAACAGAAGCAGAGCTTTTTACAGCACTGTCCCTATCCAAGCCAAGCTCCTTAGAAAGCCGCGACCTATACTTCCTAATCAGCTCCTCTTTCCTGTCATCCTCAAGCTTTTCCATTTCAGCTACTTCTTAATGCTCTGCTCACTGCCCTTCTTAACCCGCTTCCTCAGCCATTCATTCCACTCAAAAAATATCCTCTTGCTATCAAGAGCGCCGGACTCCTCCTTCACCCTGTCAGCAACCCTGTGAAACTCATCATTGGCAGAAACAACAAAGCCAGCCTCAAGAACCTCAGGCATGGCAAGCTTATCAGACACGGCAACAAGCGCCTCCTTAACCTGAGCCCTCAGCAAAACATTATCCCACACAGCATCCCAACTGCCAGCCCACTCCTTAACATTTGAGGCAACAGACTTAAGCACCTCAGAATCGCCATTCAAAAGAGAAGCAGACGGCTCAAGCATGTCAGAGCGCGCATCATACTTCAAAAGGTCTGCAAAGCCATTCTCCACAAGCGGGTCACGCTGCCACAACTTCCCAACCTCAGTAATCTGGACAACCCTCCTGAAACGATGCAAACCATCCGGGCTCCTTATGGGATTCGCAACAATAATAACATCCGTAGCCTTAAAAGACGTAGCAGGAACACCAAGGTCATTAACAACCCTGTCAAAAACGCCATAAGGACTGTCACCATGAATAGTGCCTGCAACAACATTAGCCAAAGCGCCAATCCTCATAGCCTCATACAAAGCCTTAGCTTCAGAGGAACGAACCTCGCCAACAATAAGCCCGGAATCCCCAAGACGCAGGGTTGAGCGGATACCATCCTCAGCACTTGACTCAGGAGTGCCCTGAGATAAGGCACTGGCAACCTTCAAAGACTGAATGTTATAATTAAGCCGCTTCAACGCATGAACAGGAAGCTCAAGAGTATCCTCAACAGTAATCAGGCGATAACTCCTCATAACCTCAGTCATCAAAGCGCCAAGAAAACTTGTCTTACCGGCAGAGCGCGTTCCTGCAACAAGCAAAGTCCGCGAGCCGTCAACAAGAAAACTCAAAAGGCCGGCGGCAAGCGGGGTAATCATGCGATTCCTGACAAAAAGAGGCAAAGTCCAGGGCATGTCGCGGTGACGGCGGAAAGCAAAGGCAATGCCGGAAGGATTCAAAGGAGAAGAAAGCGCAGCAACCCTCGCCCTCGCCCCGGGAAGAAGCAAATCTGCATCAAGAATGGGATTAGCCTCATCAAGAGGCCTGCCTGAAATCAGCCGAAGCTTAGTAGCCCACGAATCACCATCATTTGACGTGGGAATGATGTTAGTCATGCACTCATCATGCTCCTGATGCACAACAAAAGCAGGCAGACGCCCCATAGGGCTATTCACAGTAATATCCTGAATGCGCTCATCCCTCAAAAGCACCTCAATAAGCCCGAAACCGACAGTATAACGCGCAAGAATAGAAGCAAGCTCCTCAATCTCCTTAGTGCGCAGGCGAACCCCCTTACGCTCAGCAAGCTCATCAATCAAATCATTGCCTACATTAAAGAAAACCTGACGCATCCGCTCAGGGTCAATAAACTCGGAACGAGTCGGCTTATGTTCTGAAATGATATTGCGCGCCTCATCAAGAAGCTCATACTTATCCTCAGAAAGCTTAAACTCAGGCGGCACAAAATGATAAAGCTTCTGAACCGCATTAGGAAGCCTGAATATTGAAACCTCAGTGTCATGAACAGAATACGAATCAATCTCCTCAGCATTAAGCGGCAGGGAAGACATAAGGCGGGTAAACATGAAATCCGGCCTTATCTCAGGACGAAATATCCCACGGTAAATCTCACGCGAGCCGGGAGTGTAGGAAAGCTTCCTTGCAGCCACCAGAAGCCTTGAAGCCTCAATTGAGCGCAAAGCCTCCTCAAGAAAAACAGCAGAAGCAGAGCCTTTAGACTTCTCAGAATCATGCAAAGCACGAACCTCATAATAAGCGCCAACAGGGTCAGCCTTAAGCATGTGATAAAGAATATTCTTAAGCCGGACAAAAACAGCAGGCTCCCTGCCCACAAACAGAAACCTCTGCCGCGCAAGCTGCGACTGAACCTTAGCCATCTCGGAAAGCATGGAAACCTGCTCATAACCATACTCATAATCCCTCTTCTGAGAAAGAACAATCCTTGTGGCAGAAGGATTCTCAATAAGAGCGTCAACTACCGCAGACATCACAGCCTCATTATCCTCAAGAGAAGGAAAGAACGGGCAGTCCTCACAATCAAAACGGAGAACCCGCTCATCACCCTCCCTTGCAAACTCATAACTCAGACAACCGCCTCTTTTCTCAGCCATTTTAACAGCCAAACCTTTTTATAGTAAAATAACGCTTGCGGCATTTATAAATATGTTGCTCACCATGGCACAACAACTATTCAGAAGAAAACCCGAAGAGCCGAAGCCTGACAAGGAAAGCTACGAACTGGCAAGAAGGCTCAGAACACTTGAGGAAAGATACCTCACACTTGAAAGAAGAAGCCAGGTCACAGAAGAAAACATGATTGAAAACAACCACACGCTCACAAAGGAAATAAAGCTGATAAACGAAGACATAAGAGAAATAAAAAAATCCCTCGCAGAGCTAAGCGAGAAAATGAACTCCCTGATAACCGAGCTTCAGGACTTCTCAAGAAAAGACGAAGTTGAAGTGCTAAAAAAATACCTTGACTACTGGGACCCCTTGAAGTCAGTAACGCAGGAGCAGGTTGAAGCCATAGTCAAGGAAGCACTGGAAAGCCAAAAAGAGCGGACAGGCAATTAGCCGCCTCCAAGTTCCCTAATAAAATCAGAAGCGCTTCCTATAATAATGCTTCTAAACCTTCCCAGAACCAGCAAGTCCTTATCACCACTCACTACCCAATCTGCTTTACCTTCCAAAGCAGCCTCCAAGAACTTTTCATCATCCACATCCCTGCAAACACCCTTCACTTTTTCAGCAGGCACAACAACATCTGAAACCAACACAAGCGCATTTATAAACTCGTCTAATTCTTCAACTGAAAAACCAAACTTGGGCCTCAACGCAACTTCCTTAAACTCATCCAAAATATCCAACGATATAACAAGTTGAAAATCCCTACAAAAACACTTCTCAATCAACAAACGCTCATTACCCTCAACCAGCAACGCAGAAAGAAGCACATTGGTGTCAGGAACTATGCGCAGCATGTTTTACCTTCCTCACAGCCTCAATCTCTCTTCTAATATCCGCCCTTGTCAAGCCGCGCTCCCTGAAACGCCTTGAAGCAACCGCCGCCAATTCGCGAAAAACACGGACAGGCGCAGCCTTCTTTCTAATCAGTATAGTGTCATCAGAGTAAAAGAAGTCAAGAACCTGCCCTTCTTCCAGATTAAGCGCTTCCCTTATGGAAGC
>JACPBT010000048.1 GCA_016180145.1 Candidatus Woesearchaeota archaeon
AAGGTTGTTATAGCAGCAGGCTGGAAGCCCGGCCGCTCTACTGATTATATTGCTGTGATGCTTGCTCGCAATCTGAAGGCTAAGAGTGTCATCAATATAACGAACACGAGCCATGTTTATGATAAGGACCCGTCAAAGTTTTCTGATGCCGTGCCTCTGCGTCATGTTGCATGGAAGGACTTCAGGAAGCTCATTGGCGCTTCAAAATGGAGTCCGGGGCTTAACACGCCGTTTGACCCTGTTGCCGCAAGGGCTGCTGAGAGGCTGAAGCTCAGGGTTGCCATAATGGGCAGTGACCTTGCCAATCTTGAGGGGTTTCTCGCAGGCAGCGGCTTTGATGGCACGCTTATAGAATGAGTTTTATCTGAGTATTCTTGTTTTGTTTTCTACGGCAATTATTTTGCTGTTTCCTTTTATTTTTGTTTCAAGCCCGCTCCATGCGTCGTGTCCTGTTCCTATATAGTCAACTTTAACGCAGTTTTGCTTTCCGCAGGTGCATAGCACGCACTTGTAGTGTGCTGCTGCAAAGAATTCTGAAATCCATGCATCTTCAAGCTGCCTGCTGCAGTAGATGCAGCTTCCTCCTTTTTCAGCCCGCCTTACAAGGTGGTGGTCAGGCATTCTTCACCCATTCTGCGTATTCCTTGCTGCCGGCTGCCCAGCGGAATGCAATTATGCACGGCACTTTGTAGCTGTGGAGCTTTTTCACTTTTGCTTCTATCTGTGCAAAGTTTTCGTTCTTCGCCTTGCAAAACATTGCTGCTTCCGGCTGCTCGTTCAGCTTTCCTTTCCAGAAGAACATGCTTTCTGACAGGAATATGTTTGCGCAGGCTATGAGCCTTTTTTGCAGAAGTTTTTTTGCTATTCGCTTTGCTTCTGCCTTACTCTTGCAGGTTATGTAGACGCTTATCATCTGAGCTTTTATCAAAGCAGCTGATTATTAAATTTTTCCAAATCAGGTTTGCAGGGTTTTTATAGGATGGCTTTTGTTTTAAGAGGTTTCTTGAAGTTCTTTCTTACTCTATCCAGTTGCTGCATTATCAGCCAGTCGTAAAGCGCGATGAGGTGCTTTGATGCCGGATGCGTCTGGTTTAGCTTGTAAAGGGTTGCCCTGCCTATCTTTCGTGTCTTTACAATAATTCCTGCTTCAAGCAGTTTTGGCATAATTTTATTGAGCGTTCCCCAGCTTACGCCTGCATCAAGCATGTCTGTAAGCGTGTAGTCAAAACGTCTTCCTTCTATCAGGTGCTGCATTATCCTCATCCTTGGACTGTCTCCAAGGTATGCCAAGAATACCGATGTTTCTTCCACATCATTGGTTCAGTGGTTGAAATATTTAAAACTTTCGTTTTTATACATCAATGTATAAAGTTTGAAGGGAAAGGGTTATTAAAGCCGGATTTGCTCCAGTATCATGGAAGCAGTCCATGAATTGAAAGTTTTTATTCTCCGTAAGCTTATACGGGCGGATGTATGGGGAGGTAAGCACACCCCGCTTGAATTTGTTAGGAAGGGTGTTCCGGATAACTTCAGAATGTCTCAGATGGGAAAGAGGACGCTTAGGGGTGCTTTGCAGGAGTTGGCAAATGATGGATGGATTATTGCAAGAGTAAAGAGGACTGGCAAAGGCTCAAGTGTCCATATTTCGCTTAACCCTGATAATGTTGAGTGCATAATGAAGTTTGTTGAAGGGCAATAGCAATGTTTATAAGAATGCTAATGACTTCCCTGTTTATGAACTGCGAGATATGCAATGGTAAAATAGGCAGGGTTTTCCTTGGCAAGATTGCAGGCACTTATGTGAGGGATGGTAAGGGCAAAAAGCGTGCTGTATGCTTTGAGTGCCAGAAAAAGTTTAAGGACAAGTCTTTACTGCTGGAAAATCTGAGTAAATAGCTTTAAAAATGTTGTAAGACCGCTTCTTTTGGTAATAGCGCCTCCGTAGCATAGTAGCCATTGCGTCTGCTTCGTAAGCAGAAGGTCATGGGTGCAACTCCCATCGGAGGCTTGTGTTTTCTCACGAGAAGAACCGTAAGGTTTATATATTAGAAACCTAAGTGAAGGCTAAAACAAAGAGGTGATAGTCCTATGGGAGGATGTGCGTGTTATGGGGTTAAGATGGTTGTTGTTGGCGCGTTGCTCGCCGTTAATGATTTGGGCATGATTTGGAAGCCGGTTTCTCCGTGGCTTCTGATTGGCGCTGTATTGGTTGTTCTTGGTGCGTTGAAGATTGTAATGCCTGTCTGCCCTGTTCATGGCAAGCAGTCAATGTCTGCTCCTGCAAAGGGCGGGAAGCGGAGATAGGGGTGATTTGAATGGCCAATGCTGAAGTGTGGATATCTGCCATTTTGAACTCTGCCTCTTATGCTGTTGGCGCTTATGCTGCTGTGAGGTATGTGCTTCCGCTTGTGGGCAGTTTCCTTACTGAGGTTGTCCGTTATAAGAAGACTGTTGACAGCTTTGTTAAGTTGCTGTCCATAATGATTTATCTGGCAGCAGTTACCGGGATAGTCAAGGCTGTTACTTCAGTTGGCGATAAGGCGACTGGTTATGCCAGCATTGCCCTGCCAGGCTTGGATCTTGTTAACGGGCTTTATGGAACGCTTAAGCTTCTTGCAATTGGCGTTGGCATACTTATTTTGGCTGAGCGGATAAGGCTCAAGTGAGCTTTTTCTTTTTTCGCTTTTTTAGTATCTGCTAACGGGTAAAACCGAAAAAAAGTTGTAGTAGTAGTTACATTAGTAACTGTATGCTATCATGGCACCAGCGGGTTAGGATGCTTGAAGAGG
>JACPBT010000085.1 GCA_016180145.1 Candidatus Woesearchaeota archaeon
GAAAACGCATAATGAATGAAAATCAAAATAAAGCGCATTGACAAGTCTTTGCCGTTGCCTGTTTACCAGACATCCGGCAGTGTCGGCTTTGACATTTATGCAAGGGAAACTACAGTTGTCAAGCCAAAGGGCATTGCCCTTGTTCCGGGCAATATCATTGTTGCAACCCCTCCCGGTTACATGCTTGTGGTTGCTTTGAGGAGTTCCACGCCGAGAAAGAAGGGGCTTCACAAGCCTCATGGCATTGGCGTTATTGACAATGATTACTGCGGGGATGAGGACGAGGTTAAGATTCAGGTCTTCAATCCTTCTGAACATGATGTTGTTGTTGAGCGGGGCGAGCGTATTGCCCAGGGCATTTTTGTCAGGATTGATAGGTTTGAGTGGGATGAGGTTGATGCCATGGGCGGCAGCAGGGGCGGCTTTGGCAGCACGGGATAATTCTGAAATCGGGCGGCTGGTTAACGGCGGGTGGTGTAATGGTTAAGCTGCTAATCCCCACAAGCATAACATTTATATAAGTGCATGTATATCAATGCACTTATGAGCACTAAAACAATAACAATAACAGATGAAGCATACAACCGCCTGAAATACGCTAAAAGCGGGTATGAGAGCTTTACAGATGCCATATTGAGGATAACGAAAAAAGACCCCTTATCGCAGTTGGCTGGCATCCTGACTGAAAAGGAAGCAGATGAGCTGGAAGAACGGATAAAGCTTTCCCGCCAAAAGACAGAGGAAAGATTGGCAAGAACGAGGAAAATGCTGGAATGATACTTGACACTACATTTCTCATTGATATAATGAAAAATAATGAGGAAGCTATTGCTAGAAAGCAAAAACTTGAGGAGCAGCGTGAGGCTTATCGGATAAGCATAGCCACAATATTTGAGCTTTGGGCAGGCATTGCTGCATCAAAGAAAAGTGAAGATGAAAGAGCGAAGGTGCTGAATGTTTTATCTGATATTGATGTCGTTGATTTGACAAGGCCTATTGCAGAAAAAGCCGGAGAAATTCATGGCACATTGATTAAAAATGGGGAAGGCATTGACAACATTGATGCTATTATAACGGCAACAGCGTTGCTTGAAAACGAGGCTGTTCTTACAAGGAACATAAAGCATTTTGCCCGCGTTAAGGGCTTAAAGGTTGAAACCTATTAAGCGTTCATGTGCTGCTTGCGCCATCATCTGTTTCGGCAGCACTGGCTAGCTCATTTCAATGCAGGCAAGCTGCGGGTCGCTCAGGAACTCTTCCCTTTTGATGTCATCTATTATGTGGTAAACCTCTTTCCTTTTTACTCTGAACTGGACTGAGAGCTTTTCAAGGAATTCCTCAAGTGCGCCTATGCTTTTGAATACGCCTTCTGCAAGGTAATCATATCCATTGTTTATTTTGTATAGTGAGTTCACGTTTTTGTGCTTCATCAGGAATTCAAGGAGCGCCTGCCTTCCCTCTACGCTTGCCTGGAGTATTATGTGCGCCCTTGTTCCGAATCCGAGTTTTGCAAAGTCAACGAGTGATGTGGTTCTCCTCACTATTCCTTCGTCGTTGCGTTTTATGTATTCAAATATTGTTGATACAGGAAGCCCTGTCTGCTTTGATATGTATGTAAGCTTTGCACGCGCGTTTCTGCGCAGGTGCGCTATTACTGCAATCTGTTTTTTTTCTATCAATTTTATCACCTCTTTCTTATATTGCTTATATCTCCATTTCGGTTCTTTGCAGCTTAAAGATATATAATTTTTCCTTAATACTTATATATTACCTTATAATTATATAATATAGAAATATTTATATATTAGGTTGCTTTTGCTTATTGCATGAAGAGGAAGGTTATTCAGCTGGCGCACAAGACTCTTGTGGTTTCTCTCCCGAGCAAGTGGGTGCAGAACTATGGTGTTAAGAAGGGTGCTGAGCTGGATGTTGAGGAGCGTGGGCAGCAGATTGTTTTTTCCACTGCATTGCTCTCGCCTCATGAGAGGGTTGAGCTTGATTTTTCAAAGCTTGATAATGATGTTATTCACAGGTGGGTTCTGTCAAGCCTGCATAAGACTGGTTATAATGAGATAGTTGTTCATTACACAGATTCTTCTGTTATCCGTGTCATTCAGGACGCTGTCAGGGAGCTTCTCATTGGCTTTGTGATTGTTGAGCAGGGCAGGAACAGGTGCGTTATCAGGATGGTTGCTGAGGAGCAGGAGAGGGAGTTTGATAATATGCTCAGGCGTGCGTTTCTTGTAACAAAGAGTATGGGTGAAAGCATTTATGATTATGTTGGCAGTGGCAGGCTTGAGGCGCTTTCTGAGCTGCTTGTTCTGGAGAAAACAAATAACCAGCTTACTAATTTTTGTGAGCGTATTTTGAACAAGAAGGGTTACCGCAATGATAAGAAGCGGTGCTTTGTTTATGTTGTTGCGTGGAATCTTGAAAAGGTTTGCGATCATTACAGGGATATTTGCAGGATTTTGTCTGAAAGCCCGAAAGCGCGGGTTGGCAAAAGTGTGGTTGAGGCGCTTAAGCTTGCCAATGATTATTTTGGCAGATATTATGATTTGTATTACAATTTTGACATTAACAAGCTGACTTCTCTTAATGTTGAGTTGCGCTCTTTGAAGAAAAAGCTTGATTCCATGATTGTTGCTGGCAGCGGTGGTGTTGAGTCCCTTGTGCTTTGCTCGCTTTCCGAGTTTGTTACTAAGGTGTCTGATTTCTCTGCATCATTTATTGCTCTTAACATTGACGCTAAAACTTCTTGAACTGCGCTGCGGTATCCAGCAGGTCAACATGCCCGAGGAATGTCGCCCTGCAGCAGTATCTTTCAAGCCCGAGGCTGTCAAAGATTTTCTTTCTGTCCTCTCCCTTGTCTGCCCTTTCCCTGTATTGCTCCCATAGGTGTCCTATGGGCTTTGCGCATGACCAGCATCTTATTGGTATTATCATTTTTTCACCTGTATGATTTTTGTCTTTTTGCTCTTGCTTTTCCGTGCGTGTTTGGTTTTCTTACTTCTCTTCTTCTTACGTCTGCTACAAGCAGGTGTCTGTCATATTCAAGGAATGATTTTTCAAGTTTCTTGTCTTTTGCGAATCCGACAAGTGCTTTTGCGATTGCCAGCCTTGCTGCTTCTGTCTGGCTCATTGTGCCTCCGCCTTTTATTTTTACGTTTATGTCTACGCTGTTTGCCTGTTCTCCTGCAAGCATCAGTGGTTCCTGTAGCCTGAGTCTGGAGAGCATTGGCTCGTGAAATTCTATTAGCCTGCCGTTTATTTTTATTATGCCGCTTCCTGCTTTTATTGCGGCTCTTGCTATTGCGCTTTTTCTTTTGCCTGATGTGTTGAGGAATTTCATCTTCTGCCTCCGAGGTGCATGCACAGCTCTCCTACTGTTATGTGCGGAAATCTTGTCGTGGTGGCAAGTGCCGCTTCTTTTAGTGTTGATGCTTTTTCTGCCAGCCCTTCAGGTGTTCCTATGTAGCATTTGACTCTTTCAAAAGCCTGCCTGCCTTTGAATTGCTTGCGCGGCAGCATGCTTCTTATTACGCGCCTTACGAACATGTCCGGCCTTTTTTGCATAAATGGTCCCTGCTGTGGCTGGCCGAGCTCAAGTTTTTTTGAGTAATCTCTTATTATTGTGTTTTTTCTTCCTGTGATTACCGCCTGTTCGCAGTTTATTATCTTGACATCTTCTCCCAGCAGCGCCTTTTTGGCTGCTATTGCTGCCATTCTTCCGAGGATTTGTCTTTGTGCGTTGATTATCATTTTATCCCACTATCATTATTTTTTTGTTTTCAATTTTCTCTTTTACGAGTTCTGATATCTGCATTGCTTTTGATTTTGATTTTGCTATCTTGTCAAGTGCCTGTTGTGAGAATCTCCATGCTGCGATTGTTACTGTGTGGTCAAGGTCTCCTGATGCAAGCACTTTTCCGGGAACTACTACCGTGTCTCCCGCTTTGGTGTATCGGTTGATTCTTGACAGGTTTACTTCTCTTCTGTTTCTTGATGGTCTGTTCAGGTCTGATGCTATTCTGAGTAGGAGTGGGGAGTTGTCTTTGTGCCCCCGCTGGTTCAGCTCTGTAAGGAGTTGTTTCAGTTCCTCATTTATTGGTCCGGTTTTCATCTTTTTGCCGCCAGATGGCTTACTCCGGGGATTTTTCCTCTTTGCATATATGGAACTTGTCGCCTTCCATAAAAGCCGCCTCCCTGTCTGTCGGTGGGTGTTGGTGAGAGTTGTGCTTGCTGTGGCTGCATTGGCTTGTTGATTTCAAGCTCTCTTGTGACGATTTCAACGAGTTCCTTTGGCATGGGTGGTGAAACAGTATAGTCTATAAATATGCCATGCGGGGTTCCGAAGATTGTGTATTCGCCAACAGTTTTTACGTATACAGGCGTGCCTAACTCCAAGCGGGCTTCCACTCTTTTGCTTCCCAAATATTCATATTCCGGCATGTTTCATTCACTTTTTTCTGATATGTAATGCGGGGGACGTGATTCGAACACGCGCACCCACTAAGGGACTACCCTTCTGACAAATGTCCTCAAGGTAGCGCATTTGACCAGGCTCTGCCACCCCCGCATGATGATTTTTAAGGGCAGCTTTATTGCTTTATGAGTTTCTCAAACTCGTTGAATTGTGCTTCAAGGCGCTCTGCTGCTTTTTCCATTATTTCAGTGCAGCTGAGTTGCCCGAATGATTCCAGGCGGAATATGTAGTCGCCTGTCGCTTCAAGGCGTGCTTCTCCGTTTGAAACATCCTCTACTGTTCCTGCAAGGTCGTATTTGAGCAGCAGTGTTTCGTTTGCTGTGAGTTTGCCGGCTTTTATTTCAAAGACTCCTTCAGGGCAGGCTTTTACTATTGCATCAGGGTTTTTTAGGTTTCCTGCCTTTAGTATTTCTCTCTGCTTGTAATAAATGTGCCCTGGCGCCCATTTTGAGTGCTGTTTGCCTGTGCCGAGTATTGCTGTTGCCTCAAGTTCAAGCCTTTGCCCTTTGAGCAGTTTTACTATTGGCATTCCCGGGAATGCGGGTTTTATTTTCGGGTCTTTTGATTTAAGGTCTGATGCGTAGACTGTCGCTGGCCCTTCCACGTCAAGCGTCAGTTTTGCCTGGCAGCTTGCGCATCCTTCTCCCTTGCATTTGCATTCTGACGGCATGTTGTATGTCTCAAGGTCTGTTGTTAACGGAATCAGCCCCATTCTGTGCGCTATTATCTCGTCGTAAAGCACTGAGCTGTTTTTTCTGAACTCTATGTCTTCTATTGCCATTGTTGGCACTTCCTCAAGGACTGCCCTCCTGAGGGCGTTGGCAAACGCTGCATTTGCTCCCTTGAGCATGAATGCTATTTTGTTGTTCTTTGGCTCTGATTCTATTGTTTCAACGCTTATCATACTCTCCTACCTCTCTTTCCTCCTTTCTTTCGGCATGTGTCGTGTGGCAGTGGTGTGACGTCTTCTATTACACCTATCCTCAGCCCCATTCTTGACAATGCCCTTACAGCTGCCTGCGCTCCTGCTCCCGGTGCTGTTGGTCCGTTGTGTCCGCCTGGCGCTCTTATTTTGACGTGTATTCCTGTAATGCCTTTTTCCATTGCACCTTCGGCAGCCCTTTTTGCTGCGCTCATGGCTGCGGTTGGCGAGCCTTCCATTCTGTCCTGCTGCACCACCATTCCGCCGCTTGCCTTTGACAGTGTTACCCTTCCGGTTATGTCTGTTATGTGTATTATTGTGTTGTTATATGAGGAGAAGATGTATGCTATTCCCCATTTGACTGCTTCCTTATTTTGTTGCATCTGAAACCTCCTTTGCAGCTTCTTTTATTAATCTTTCAGGATGCTCTGGCTTTGAGAGTGCTGAGCTTGGCACAAAGGCTACCTGTTCCTCAAGTTCTGTTGGGACGATGTATGATGGTGCTGTGATTATCTTGTCATTTACTGAAATGTGCCTGTGAGTTATGAACTGCCGTGCCTGTGCTATTGAGCGGGCGAGGTTTTTCTTGAATACTATGGTCTGTAATCTTCTTGCCATGAAGTTCTTGACTTCAAGCCCGAGAACCTCGTCAAGGGAAGCGTTCTGTTTTATTAGCCCGAGCTTGTTTAGCTTTTCCATCATTTGCCTGCGTTCTATTTCTGCCTGTTTGCTTTTGAGTGCAATAAGGCGTTTTGCCTGTGAGGTGAACTTTCTTACAAGTGCGCCTGTGCGCCATAGCTCGTGCTTGTTTTTCAGCCCAAATTCTTTGGTTACTGCCTTGTCCGCATCAAGCTGGTCGCGCTGCCATAGCTTGAACGGCTTTGAATATTTTTTCCTTGATTTTCCCGGGTCTCCCATTAATCATCACTTTTTTGATTTACCTTTGTCATCAGATTTTCCTTTATCAGAGGCTGATGGAGCTGCTTTTGATTTTACAACACCCTGCACTTTGCCTTTGTTCTTCCTGAAGTTTGAGCGGGTGCGCTGACCGCGCACTGGAGCTCCTGCCATGTGGCGGACTCCCTTGTAAGAGCGTATGCGCTGCATCTGCCTTATGTCGTTTTCCTGCGCAAAAGTAAGGTCTGTGGTTACGAGGTGTATTGACTCTCCTGTTTCTATGTTTCGTCTTCTGTTGAGCATCCATTCCGGCAGTGCTGCGCCTGCTTTTGTGATTGTTTCTGTGAGTTTTGCGATTTCCTGCTCTCCGAGGTTCCCGAGCTTCTCGTGCCTGTTGACTTTTGATAGCGTGCAGATTGCGTTGGCTAATGCAAATCCCACCCCTTTTATCTTTCGTATTCCGTCAGCTACTTTTTTGTTGCCATCTATGTCTGTGTTGCTTATTCTGACTATGTACCTGAAGTTTGCAGAGTTCGCTGTTTTTGCGGTTTCCATTTTTGAATAATCCCGAGAACAAAGTTTAGACGCTCAATAATGTAGCCCTATGAACGCCGTTTGACTCGGGCTTTGCAGTAGAGAATTAAGGGGATATTTATAAAGCTATTGATTCGCTGCACAAAACTCACGCTTTAAGCTTCATTATTGCTTCTGCAAGGTCTCCGTTTGCCTCTTCTATAGCCTTTCTTGCCTCATATCCGGTAACGCCTGCCTGCTCTGCTACTGTTTTCACGTCTTCTTCAGAAATTTCAACTGCCGCTTCCCTTTCTTCTGTGCTGCCTGTTATCTGGAAGCTTTCCTGCCCCATCATCAGCACCTTGACTACTTTCGGGTTTGTTATTACTATGTCTTTGCCCTGTGACTTGATTATTACCTCTGATGCGGGTATGTCCTGCTGTTTTATGCCCATCTTTTTCATTGCCTGTTCCATTGCTCGGCTGTCTATTCCGGGGAACATTGGCTTCACCTGAATGTGTGCAGAAACAGCTCTATTGCCATGATTGCTACTGCAAGCACTATCACATGGGTTGGCTTTAGCTGGATTTTGCTTTTGTATTCTTCAAAATACCTTACAAGCCCTCCTTGTGAGGACGGCAGCATTAGTCTCTGGTCCTGTGCCATCAGCTGGCTATGGCTGCTGAATCAGTGAGTGTTGACTTTAATAAAATTGCTGAAAAATGGCATAAGAGATGGGAGCAGTCCGGCATATTTGGGGTAAAAGAAGACTCTAAGAAAAAGAAGGCTTACATTCTTGAGATGTTTCCGTATCCGAGCGGCACACTTCACATGGGGCATGTAAGAAACTACTCTATAGGCGACTGTTATGCTCGCTATAAGAGAATGAGGGGCTTCAATGTTCTTTATCCCATGGGTTACGATGCCTTTGGCTTGCCTGCGGAAAATGCTGCCATCAAGAACAGGATGAATCCGAAAAAATGGACTGAGGGCAACATAGCTGCTATGAAATCTCAGCAGGAGCTGCTTGGTCTGAGTTATGATTGGGGCAGGGAGGTTATTACGTGTAACCCTGAATACTACAGGTGGAACCAGTGGATTTTTCTGAAGATGCTTGAGAAAGGGCTTGCTTACAAGAAGAAAGCTGCTGCCAACTGGTGTCCGGGCTGCATGACTGTCCTTGCAAATGAGCAGGTTGTTGATGGCGGGTGCTGGCGATGCCATAGCCCTGTTGAGCAGAAGGAGCTGGAGCAGTGGTTTTTGAAAATAACTGCATACGCTGACCCGCTTCTTGACGACATTGATAAGCTTGGCAACTGGCCTGAGCGTGTCAAGGTGATGCAGAAGAACTGGATTGGGAAGAGTGAAGGTGTTGAGATTTTTTTTAATGTTGAGGGGCTGGGCATCTCCATACCGACATTTACAACACGTCCGGATACCATTTTTTCAGTTACATTCATTGTCTTGGCGCCTGAGCATCCGCTTGTCCGCGAATTGTCCAAAGGCACGAAGCAGGAGAAAGAAGTTTCTGAATTTGTAAAAAGTGCCGTAAGGGAAAGCGCTATTGACAGGTTGAATGAAGCGAAGGAAAAGAAAGGCGTGTTCATCGGAAGGTATGTTGTCAATCCCGCTTCAAAAGAAAAAATACCTGTGTGGGTTGCTAATTTTGCAGTAATGGAATACGGCACAGGAGCAGTAATGTGCGACGCCCATGATAAGCGGGATTTCAAATTTGCCAAGAGGTACGGGATTCCCCTCAAGGTTGTGATAAGGCCTGCTGACAAGCCGGATTTTAATGCTGTAAGCCTTGCTGAGGCATACACTGGAGACGGCGTGATGATTAATTCCGGGCAGTTCAATGGCTTGACTGACACCGAGGCTTTGCCGAAGATGGCAGATTGGCTTGTAAGAAACAAAAATGCGGAAAAAGTCACAAACTACAAGCTCCGCGACTGGCTTATTTCAAGGCAGAGGTATTGGGGCACGCCGATTCCTGTTATTTATTGCGGGAAGTGTGGGATTGTTCCTGTTCCTGAAAAGGACCTGCCGGTTAAGTTGCCTGAGCCGGAAAAGGTTAAGTTTACCGGTGAGGGAAACCCGCTGGATAAGTGCAGCGAATTTGTAAATGTGGCATGTCCTAAATGCGGGGCTGCTGCGAAAAGGGAAACTGACACTATGGACACGTTTGTTGACTCGTCATGGTATTTTCTTCGCTACTGCAGCAACAGGGAGGATAAGCTGCCGTTTGATAAGAAAGCTGCAAGCTACTGGATGCCAGTTGACCAATACATTGGCGGCATAGAGCATGCCATACTGCACCTGCTTTATGCAAGGTTCTTCACAAAGGTGCTGCGCGACTTGGGGCTTGTCAATGTGGATGAGCCGTTCAATAACCTGTTGTGTCAGGGTATGGTTTTGAAGGATGGTGCTGTGATGAGCAAGAGTCGCGGAAATGTTGTTGACCCGAAGACAATCATAGAAAAATACGGCCCTGACACGGCGAGGATGTTTATACTGTCCATGGCAGCTCCTGAGAAAGAGCTTGAGTGGTCTGACGAGGGTGTTGAAGGCGCATTCAGGTTCCTGAGAAAAGTTTATGCGCTTTCCAAAAAGCCGGCAGATTACAAAAAGAAGGCGGACAACAGGGACGCTCACTTGCTGAGCAGGACGCATTCAGCAATAAAGAAGGCAACAGAGCTTATTGAGGAGTTCAGGCTCAACGCTGCAATAAACGCACTGATGGGGCTTGCAAATACGATGGCAAAATACCGGGAGGCAGAAGTGCATAAGGAAACTTATGACGAGGCATTGAAAAGCCTTACGCTGATTATATCCCCGTTCGCCCCGCACCTCGCCGAAGAGATGTGGGAAATGCAGGGCAGCAAAAAAATGGTTTCAGCCGAGTCATGGCCTGAATATGAAGAGGAAAAGATAGACTACGGGGCAGAAGCTGCTGAAGAGCTTGTGCATTCCACAATATCAGACTTCATGACTGTGCTGGAACTTGCAAAGATAGAAAAGCCAAAAGAAGTCCTGTTGATTGTTGCACCTGCGTGGAAGTATGAGCTTTTCAGGATACTTAAAGAGGAACTGAAGAAAACAAGGGACCAGAGGGCGCTCATTAGCACTTGCCTTTCTGAAAAGGACCTGAAACCGCACGGCCAGGATGTCGCAAAAATAGTGCAGTCAGTGCTTAAGGATGCTGGAAAGCTCCCGGAAATAATCATCTCAAGGGCTAGGGAGCTGGAAGCCTGCATGTCTGCAAAAGAGGAGATTGAAAAGGAATACAGGGCAAAAGTGACCGTGTCTGATGCTGATTCTTCAAATGAGCCAAAGGCAAAGCAGGCAATGCCTGGAAAGCCCGCAATTATAGTAAAATAGTGCTAATTTGCAACAAATGACTCTTGCGAGTAAGCCGAGCGATAATTAATTAAAGGGCTTTTGCATAACACTTGCTGATGAAAAAGATAAAAAGCGCTGTTGTAGTATACTACACGAAATACTATAAAACTCTCCTTTCTGTCAGGAAGGCTCTAATGAAAGCTGGTATCAGCGCCGTTTTCATTAAACGGGAAAATGAAGGCGCGATAAGAAAAAGCGTGAAAAACGCAGACGCCCTGATAGTGGTTGGGGGGGATGGAACCCTTTTGCAGGCATCGCATTTTCTGGAAAAAACGCCTGCCCTGCACATAAGCTCAGGCAGGACAGAGCATGAGGCTTTCTTCGCAAGGGCGTATGAGGCAGATGCCGCAGGCAAGCTCAAGCGCCTGGCGCAGGGAAGGTACAAAATAGTGCATCTTGACAGGCTTGAAGCAGCTCTCAATGGCAGGAGAATACCTTTCAACGCTCTGAACGAGGTTTTCATAGGAGGCCATGCAGCATACCACACTGTAAGGTATAATATCCAGATTGGCGGGAACAGTGAAGAGCAGAAAAGCTCAGGCGTAATAATAGCAACTCCTGCCGGAAGCCATGCCTGGGCTAAAAGCGCAGGTGGGAAAACTATTCCAATAACTGCAAAAGGCATGGTCTACGTTGTAAGAGAGCCATACTTTGGCAGGCTTCTCAAGCCGAAATTGCTAAAAGGAGTTCTTGGCAGGAATTCTACAGTTAAGGTAACCTCAAAAATATGGCACAGGCATCAGGGCATAGTAGTTGTTGATTCTTACAATAAAACATTCCCATTCAACAGCGGGGACAGGTTAACAGTAAAGATGGCAAGGCAGCCTTTCAACTTGATAACATTCTGAAGCAACAAAATTTTATCGCCTAACAAAAAAGCCGAAGCCGGCTCAAGAATTTATGTGTATTCTGTGATAAGATGCGTTGGCTGCCTTGGCGTAACCGTGCTTTTTTCTCTTGCATCAATCGGCTTGGTAATGTGGCTTTTTCTCTGCCATTCCTTAAGCGCTTCCTCTGCAAGGCGTTCAAGAGAGTAGCCTGAGTATTTGCCGCCGTTGACAGATGCGGTTATCCACCCGCCTGGGAGCGCATCGCTTGCGCCGTAATATATGTTAACAGGGATTCTGTTGTTTGATTGCCCGATAATTACTTTTACAACCGTGCGCATTATTTGGGGGTCGTTCACGAATGCGTATGAAGTCCCGGGGTTTTCTCCGTCGGATAAGTTTTCTATTTTGCCAGCCAGAGGAGTTACATACCTTCTGACAATAAGTTCATAATCGTTTGCCATATTGGATGGTGGCAGGCATCCTCTTTTAAACCTTATGACAAAAAAGGCATAAATTTATAATAAATGGCATATTTTTGTCATTTATGACAAATGTGACAAGGGATGTTCAGCGCTTTCTTGACAATGACACAGCGATAAGGAAAGATTTGTCGCGGGGCTTCATAAACAGGAGGGCGCTTGCGCAGTATCTTCAGAAGCTGCTGCGGATTGTCGGGGGTGTTGATGCCGTAATCAGTGCAGTGAGGCGTTATGAAACCGGTTTGTCTGAGGAGAACCGTTTTGAGAAGGCTGGCGCTCTGATTAGGAATGCGAAGATTTCCACAAGGACTGGCATAGCGATAATTGCTCTTGAGAAGGCTTCTGAGGTTCAGGGTTTGCTGCCAAAGCTTTTTTCTGTCATCCATTATGAGCGTGGCGAGGTTCTTAGGATTGTTCAGGCTGAGGAGAGCATCAAGGTTATAGTTGATGAGAGGAATGTTGACAAGGTGCTTGCCATTTTCAGGCAGGGGAATGTTATTAAGATAGAAAGGAGTCTTGCTGAGGTGAACATGAAGCTTGCGCCGGTTAGCGCAAAAGTTCCTGGCGTGCTGGCAATGCTTGATACAGAGCTTGCAAACAATGATGTTAACATTGTTGAGACAATAAGTTGTGTTCCTGAGCTTTTGTGGTTCGTTGACAGTAATGACCTGCTTAAGGCGCATAAGACTTTTCTTGATTTGATGGAATCTTTGAGGGAAAGAAAGTAGGCAGGCCCGCCGGCAATGGGTAAGGGCTGTGGCAAAAGGCTTAATCCCTGCCTTTCCTCGCTTCCGCAACCCTCCAAGCGCCGCTGTGCATGATTAACGCTGCTCCGTTCCCGGCCTGACGTGGTTTTCAAAAACAGCAACCCTGAAGGACAGAAGGTCAACGTACGGGCAAGGTGCCTCATGCCGCTGCCAATGCCGCTTGCCGGCTTCAGTCCCATCGTGAAGCCCGTTTATGGCAACAGGTGAGGGCTGACCACCCGACCTGGCCTGCCTGTGGTATGGTAATTCAGGAGAGCTTTTAAAATTATCTGAAAGCGCAAGATTGATTAACTGGAAGCAGGATAGTGAGAAGAATGATTAAGCCGGCTGAGGCGCGAATCCTCATAAAGCATCTCAGGAGGGGTGATGTGGTGCTTGTAAGCGAGAAGGGGCTGAAGCATTTGATAAGCAAGCTCCTGCAGAGAAGCAGGTGGAATCATGTGATGCTTTACATTGGCAAAGGCAGGACTATTGAATCTACGCCAAGGAAAGGCGCCCACATATGCAACCTTATGCATGACCTAACGAGGAAGCCTTATGCTGCATACAAGGTGCTGAGGAATATGAAACTGTCTCAGACTGAGAGAAGAAAAGTGGTTGAAACCGCACTAAGGCTTTTCAATGGGAAAAAATATTCGTGGGGGCAGTATTTTAAGATTATTGTTGGTAGAACGCTTCAGCTTAGGGGAGGGAATAAAAGCGTTGTATGCACACCAAACCACAAATGCAATGCATTGGCAGTGGCTTGCTCCAATATGGTTGCGATGGCATACTATGAGGCAGGTTTTCCTGTGAGCAGCAGGTATAAGCCTGAGTTCATTGTTCCTAAGGATTATGAAGGCTCGCCTGCTCTGCGGACAGTGTTTGAGAGAGAAATCAGATGACTCCTGCCAGCAGCACAATGCCGTAACCAACAAAGCATCCTGCGCTTATGAATGGCATTGCAGGGTAGAATTTTCCCTTTTTGCTGATTAAGAAGAGTGCAAGCAGCCCGAGTGTTGCAAATACAGGTATGATTGATGCTTTCTGGAAGCCGTAGCTTGCCATTACAGTTCCTGCAAACAGTATCGGAAATCCCATGTCGCCTCCTCCGACTATGGCAAGGCTGCTTTCTGCCGTCTTTTTTTGCCTGTCAGGTGTTGTTCTGCCTTGTTGTTGCGTTTTGGTTCCTGTTTTTGGTATTGCTATGCCTGCGAATATGTTTGAGTGCATCTGGAATTTTGCTATTGCCACCATGTGCCCGCTTTTCCAGACTGCGAACATGTCATAGGCTGAAATTATCAGAAGCAGTATTGTTGCTGATAGAATGTTCATCACAGGCACGAATATTGCTGCGAGCCCGCTGTATATGAACAACTCTGTCAGATTGTGTATTATGAAATTTGATTTGAAAACTTTTATTGCTGCTGCTGCAAATGCAATTGCCCACGCTATTCTTGCAGGCATGAATGCTGCCCATGCTATGCCAAGCGTTGCGAATGTGCTTGCCATATACCACAGCTTCCACAGGAGTATTTTTTTGAACTTGATTATGAGTAGCAGTATTGCTGTTCCTGCCAGTATTGCTGTCGTTATGAATATGAAAGAATACTTCGGATTAAGTTCGGGCCTTTCTATTCCTGATGGCAGTTCCTTGTAGGTTAATACGCCTGTTTTTTCTGTCTCCTCCGTATCAATATAGTTTTTTAAGACAAATATGCCTATCAGCTGTGAAAGAAGGAACATTGCAAGCAGCGTAATGACTATGCCGGTTGGGTGTTTCATGCTTATGAATCCTAAAGTTAACTATTTAAATGTTTACAGAACTTCTGCCGCATAATGAGGGTTGTAAATAACATCTCTGTGAGGGTGTTTTGCAGGGAGGTGAAGGATAGGGAACTTATAGTAACTAAGCTTAAGCTCCTTCTGCCTTTTGACTTGGAGAAAGAGAAGGTAAAGATTGAGGAGCGCTCCGCAGAGGGTTTTGAGGACAGGCAGATAAAAATATTCTCAGTTGAGTTAAACAGGGAAAGGCATACAAATGCTTTTATAAATAATCTCATTGAAAATCTCGGAGAGGAAAAGAAAACGCTTCTGGAGCAGCTTGAAAGCAGGCTGGATAATGAGCTTAACTTTTTCATAAGGCTTGATAAGGAGATGCTTCTGAAAGGCAGGTTTGTCCTTACAGATTCCGGGAACTGCTATCACATAAGGATTAACATTGCCTCATTCCCGAAGAGCAGGGCTAATGCGGTTAATGTAATTAAGAACATTCTTTGCTGCCCTGTGTAGCAGGGGGCTGGTAAAACCAAAAACATTTTATTCTTGCCGTTTTTGCGCATTCTTTATGGGAGCGAGGCTGGAAGAGCTTAGGGAGAAGGCAAGGCAGCTTCGCATAAGCTCTCTTATGCTTGCCCATCAGGCCGGTTCCGGCCATCCTGGCGGCTCTCTTTCTGCTGCTGATATTCTTGCGGTTCTTTTCTATCATCATATGAAGTATGATGCCAAGCGCCCTGACTGGCCTGACAGGGACAGGTTTATTCTTAGCAAGGGGCATTGCACTCCTTTGCTTTACTCTGTCCTTTCTGATGCCGGTTTTTTCCCTAAGGAGGAGCTTGCAACTTACAGGAGGCTTGGCAGGCTCACCGGTCACCCCAATCCTAAGTTGCCGGGAGTGGAAATAGCTACAGGCTCGCTTGGCCAGGGGCTTTCAGTTGGCCATGGCATGGCTCTTGCAGGAAAGCTGGATAAGAAGGATTACCGCGTTTACGTGCTGCTTGGTGACGGCGAGCTTCAGGAGGGAAGCGTGTGGGAAGCGGCAATGAGCGCATCACATTATAAGAGCGATAATTTAACAGCAATAGTTGATAATAACAGGGTGGCGCAGGACAACATGACCGCGCAGCTTAAGGGAATTGAACCTGTTGATAAAAAGTTTGAAGCATTCGGATGGCACGCCATAAGAATAAATGGGCATGATATCCCTTCAATTATAGACGCTCTTGAAGAGGCGGCAGAAACAAAGGGAAAGCCGACTGTAATTGTTGCTGACACGATAAAGGGCAAGGGTGTTTCCTTTATGGAAAACCAGCCGAAGTGGCACGGGAAAGCGCCGAATGATGAGCAGTTAAAACAGGCTGTTGGAGAGCTGCAAAATGCCTAAAGCAGGAACAAGGGACGGTTACGCTAATGGGCTGCTTAAATTAGGCAGTGATTCAAGGGTTGTCGTGCTGGATGCAGGTGTTTCTGATTCAACAAGGACGCAGAAATTCGGTGAAAAATACCCTGAACGGTTCTTTAACATGGGTATTAGTGAGCAAGACATGGTAGGGACTGCTGCTGGCTTGGCAAAGTGCGGCAAAATAGCGTTTGCAACAAGCTTTGCCCCTTTTTTGATGGGCAGGACGCAAGACCACCAACTGGTTTCTGTATGCTACTCTGAAGCAAATGTAAAGCTTGTTGGAACGCACAACGGGCTTGCAGTTGGTGAGGATGGCCCGACTGCGCAGAGCCCGAATGACATTGCAATGGCAAGGGCTATGCCAACCATGATTGTCATATGCCCTGTTGATGCTGTTGAAGCTGAGAAGGCAACAATATTCCTCGCAGAAAAGCATAAAGGGCCTGCTTATCTGAGGCTTGGAAGGCCTGATGTTGAAACTCTGTATGACGATAGTTATAACTTTGAATTGGGCAAGGCTTCATTCCTGAAAAATGGAAAGGATGGCGCAATAATAGCCTGCGGGGTAATGGTGTATGAATCGCTGAAGGCTGCTGAAAAGCTCGGGCAGGAGGGAATAGGCGTATCTGTAATTAATATGTCCTCTATAAAGCCGATAGACAGGGAAGCTATTAGGAAAGCAGCTGGAACAGGCGCGATAGTTACTGCAGAGGACCATAATATATATGGCGGCCTTGGCAGCGCTGTGGCTGAAGTGATAGCTGAGGAAGGGCTGGATGTTGAATTCAAAATTATTGGAATAAAAGACAGGTTCGCTGAGTCAGACACGCAGGAAGTTCTTTTCAGGAAGTATGGATTAGATGCGGAAGCTATTGCAGCTGCGGTGAAGAAAGCGGTTGGCCACTAAGTCTAACTTTTCACCAATCTGGAGATTACGGCAGCACTTTTATCTGGAAATATTTCTTGTAATAGCCTCTGTCACGCGTCAGCAAAACATCTGCACGATTCTGGGCATGTGCGCCTATTAGAAAGTCAGATGTTACATGATTTCTCCAGCGCATTGGTGAATTGCACTTGTGGCAAGCAAAGTCATTAGCTGAGCCGCACTTGGGGCATTCAATTCCAGACTTTGCCTTTAAATAATCAAGCCACGCCTCTGCTGCCAGATTAAGGTCGCTATTGCTAAAGTCTGAAACTACTATGCCAATGTCCTCCAAGAAACCGGACATTTTAGAGACCGCCTCTCCTTTATACCTCCTCAAAAAGTGAACCAAAAGTTCAGAGTAAACTATGGGGCAAATTATTACGGCGCCCAAGCCAACCTGATTTTCCAGCAATTCTTCACTTTTGACAGCAAATAAATGGCTATTCCCTGCAATATCTAGAAGAATATTCGTATCAACTGCAGTTATCATTGCACTTACCTGCCAAGTTCTTCCATCAGCTTATCCGTGTCAAAATTCCCAAGACACCCGCGCCACTTCTCAAAAGGAATGCTTTTAGCCTTCTTCTGAATAGTTATCTGGCCCTTGCCCATTCCAAATTCTACTTCATCGCCAGGTTTAAGCCCAAAGGCTGCCCTGAACTGTTTCGGTATTGTCACCTGACATTTCTGTGTTAGCGTAGTCATACTTATAAAGTAATACGTAATACTTTATAAATCTTACTATTCAAAAAATGCACCCATCTAAAAGTATTTAAGCATGTTCGCTTTTCCAAAGTGCTATGAGAAGCGCAAATAGCAGTGGTTGCCTTTGGGGCAGGGCTGGAACTGAGTGGTTGCCGGTGGCAGGCTTAGTGGAAGTTGCGTAAAGGTACTTGGAGTTCTTAATAGTTGTAGCAGCGAGTTGTCGCAGTCGCAGATAATTTGCAGGACAGGGCTTTCTGAGCGGACTGTGAAGTATGCTTTAAAGGAGTTGGTGATTGCCGAAGCTGTTTCTGAATTTTTAGTTACTGCTGATTTACGGAGAAAGCTGTATGCAGGGAGGCTGGAAAAATGTCATTAACAAAGGGATATAGGAGTGAAGAGGGCAGTCTGGAGGGTTATTTGAACAAGCTTATCGTTGAAACTTCACCGATTGATAATATTTTTTCAATACACAAGCCGATAATGCTTGGGACAAATGCCTTTTTCGGGCTTGAAGCTCATTTGCAGACGCCAATAGAAACTTTGGCGATTGCTCTGCTGTCAAAGCTGTTCACAAATTACAGGCTTCTTGTTGTTGACTCTTTTCAGTTGATGGGGGCAAAGACGCAGGAAGAGAAAGATTATGTAAACCGTTCAGTCGGAAAGCTTGAGGGCGAGCTTGAAGTATTCTCAAAAGCCTTTGGGCTGGACTTTGAGGTGGTGAGATGTTCGCAGTTTTTCAGCAGCAGCGAGTATAATGAGCTTTTTGAAGCAACAAAAGCTGCCATAATGTCCTCGCCTGAGCTGGTTGAACTGGCGCAAAAAACAATACCTGCCGGAGTTGAGGATAAGACTGACATATCATTCACTGCTCACGAGGTTGCCACTACGTTTTATATGCGGATGTATAAAAAAACGCTTTTTAAGGTTGGGCAGGGAAGGGAGAAGCTATATGATGAGATTACATCAAAGATTGACTTTGGCGTTGAGGTTATGTTTGCGTATATGATGCCGTTTTATGCATTAGGAATACCCCCAAAGGAAATTACGCCATACAATCCCAAATCCGGCGTAAAAGATGGTGGAAAGCGCATAATCATTGGAGGGAAAAACTTTAGTGGCTTGTATGATGACATAAGCCACGCTTTGCTGTCAGGGCCTTATGCTGCTCAGGTGAGTCTTGCTCATTTGGCTCTGGCAGCTTGTGAGGCTGGTTTGAAAGCAGGGACTGTCAGGATGGATGATGCCCAGCGCGCTTCTGCGCCCCCTTCAGGAAAGATAGGCGAGCAGTTGTTAACAGGCGTATTTCAGGGCATAATAAGGGCTTATGAAATTGCAAAATTGGACGGCAGGCTAAGCAGGTTTTCAGGTTAAAATGAGCAACATTTAAAAACAAAAAGCGCAGTATGCATACCATGCCAAAGGAATTTACAGTCACTCCATGGAAAGTTGAGGGAGAGGTTGACTACACCCGGCTTATCAAAGAGTTTGGAACAGAGTCTGTGGACGATAAGCTGCTGAACCGGATAAAGAAGCACACTGGCGAGTTGCATCACATGCTGAGAAGGAAGATTTTCTTCTCTCATCGTGATTTAAACTGGCTGCTTGATGAATATGAGAAAGGCAATAAGTTCTACCTTTACACTGGCAGGGGCCCTTCAGGAAATACGCATCTTGGCCATCTTGTGCCTTGGATGTTCACGAAGTGGCTTCAGGATAAGTTTGGTGCAGAGCTTTGGTTTCAGATGACTGATGATGAGAAGTTTTTGTTTAATGATAAGCTTGAACTTGAGGAGACTAACAGGCTCGCTTATGAAAATGCTCTGGACGTTATAGCTCTTGGATTCAAAAAGGGCAAAACAAAAATATTCGCTGATACTGACTATGCTAAAACATTATACCGGCAGGCGCTGAGGGTTGCGAAAAAGCTTACGGTTTCAACAACAAAGGCGGTTTTCGGGCTGAGCGAGAGCGACAGTGTTGGCAAGCATTTTTTTACGACTGTCCAGAGCGTTCCTGCTTTTTTGCCATCAGCTTTGGCAGGCAGAAACATCCCCTGCCTTATCCCTCATGCTATTGACCAGGACCCGCACTTCAGGGTAACAAGGGACATCGTTCATAAGCTTGGCTATTATAAGCCTGCCGCTATTCATTGCGTTTTTCTCCCTGCGCTGACAGGGCCTAAGGGTAAGATGTCTGCTTCAATTGCTGAAACCGCTGTTTATACTACTGATGCGCCTGAGGTTGCTGCAAAAAAAATAAGAAAATATGCTTTCTCCGGCGGAAAAGATACTGTTGAGGAGCATAGGAAGCATGGCGGCAATCCTGATGTTGATGTTTCTTACCAGTGGCTGCGTTTCTTTGAGGAGGATGACAAAAAGCTTGAAAGGATTTACAACGACTACAGGAGCGGGAAGCTTCTTAGTGGCGAATTGAAGGAAATCCTTATAGAGAAGCTGAGCGTATTTCTCAAAAGGCATCAGGACGGCAGGGAGAAAGCAAGGAAAGTTCTTGACAGCTATATTGTGAAGGATTAAAAAAATGCGGACTTCAAACAATTAAGCATCTATCTCCTACCGCGCTTCGTTCTTCAGCTCAGGTCCATCATCCACATTGTGGTCGTATTGGGCAACGCCAGTCACTACAAGCCTTACTCTTAATTTTTTGAGCGTGTACTTGGTTCCGTCGGAAGAAAATTCTGCCAAATCATCTAATTTAAGTGCCGTAAGGCGTGTATCTGCTTCTGCTTTCACAACTTTAAAAACGTCGCCAGATCTGAACTCCCCCATGTCTTCTCCACAAAACACCCGCCTCACAACTTTATCAAGAAATGGTGCTAAATCTTCAGAAGCGACTGAATGGTATTTTCTTGAAAAATCAAAGTTGTCAGCTTCCAACAAGGCTTTATAAAATTCGTAAAAACGCTTGGGGCTTTCTAAGCCTTTTCCTGGCAGAACAACATCGCCTGCCGACGTGTGGTTAACAATCTTCACCAATCCTTTCATATTTCCTTTAACTTTCGTGTCTGTCGCTAAAAAGGTAAGTTTTTCATAATGTCTTGAAAACTGTTGGTCTACTCCTTTAAGGGCAGCACCTCC
>JACPBT010000098.1 GCA_016180145.1 Candidatus Woesearchaeota archaeon
CAACGTCAGTAAAGTGGGGAATGCTCATCCAGACATAATTAGTAGTTGTGTTAATGTAACACTGCTGAGCACTATAATCAATATAAGACTCGTTCACACAACGCATGCCGCCCCTGCTGGAATTAGTCCAATTAGTGACATAGTCAGAATAAGCGTCAGGAATTGACTCACCATTCGGGTAAGAACTGGAATTCCAGATGACAGCGCCATTATCATTCAACAGATAATCCAAACTGATATTAAAGCCTGCGGCTTCATTAAACTTGCTTTGATTATAGGGAAAACCGACAATAACCTTATCATAAATCGGCGGAGCAACAGAGCCAAAGCGCCAAACCTGCTTCTTCACAGAACTACCCCCACCAATCTGCTCCTGCAACGGCTGCTCGCTCATAGAACCCTCAGGAGGTCCTGAAGCAAGAAGGTCCACTCCAACAAAGTAGGTTATAACACCAGTGGTGTTGATTGCAGAATAAATATTAACCTTACCGCCAAACATAGCCTTCAACGGGTCAAAGTGCCCAACATCAAAATCCCTGCCCAGCCTGCAGGACTCAATAGACACATTATAAACATTGCAGTCAGCGCTGTTCTTAAGGAAAACAACACGGAACTTGGACGACTCCTGAGAGCTGTTAAAGACATCTATGCTGCCGTTGGGATTAAAGCGGCGAGGCTGGAAAGTAGAAAGTGTAACATTGATAACGCCATTGGGGTAAAGGCTTGCATTGGTAACATTAAGCTCAATTGAAGTTGGCGCGAAACGCTTGTTGAAGACCTTAAGAGTGGCATTTGAAGTGTTAAGCAGAGGAAGCTTAAAAACGCCGCTTGAAAGCGAGAAAAACATGTAACGGAAACTGCTCTCAAGAGAGGTCTTATGCCCGGGCATCTTAACATTAAGCTCCATATGGGCGTCATTGAGCGCTGCACCATTCCCATCAATAATTTTGATGGAAACATACTTTGTATTAAGCGAAGTAATCCCCTCTGAAGAAACAGAGGCATTGCCGGCCATGCCGCCAAGAACAACATTATGAACCATATTGGAAGACACTGTAAAGTTCTGGAAGTGGGCAAAATAATCGCCGTCGCCAAAGCTCATGGCAGATGTGTTTGAGGCATACCACTCAAGCATCTGATAAATGCCGGCAGAAGCGCCAAGAACAGTAACATTATAATCAGCTATATAGAAGCCGGAAGCAACACTACCCTGACCAGAGGCATTGGTAATGTTCGCTGCGCCAGTCATGGCGGAAATCTCAGAGCCGGGAGGAAGAAGCCCTGCAATGCCAAGCTTTACAAGAACATTAGTAACATTAACAGCAGTCCGGTTGCCAGTAACATTAATAGTTCCTGAAATATTATAGCGGCCAAAGGTAAGATTGCCAACAACAGGGTAAGGCTCAAGCTTATAAGCAAAAGGATTCTGGGTAAGGTTAACCCTGACCGGAATCGGAGGAACAGCATTGCTTAATGAGTCAGCATCGCCAGCGCTTGGCCTCCTCATGAAAAGAACAGTATAATTGCGGCCAAAAGGCACTTTGACGCTTTTATTGGTAACAGTATCTGCAAAACCCTCAATGATGGGAAAGCCAAGCGTATCGTCAAAAATCACATAACTAAAATTAACACCACTCGTATGAGTGCTGTTGACTGCACTAAGATTAAGCTCGGTAGCATTATTAGTGTAAATCGTAACATTATCCAAAAGATTCACCAAATCCTGCTTGGCAAGAGGCGGGAAATTTGGACCCATTTCCAAAGTAAAATTAGTAGTGCTGTTAAGAACAACAACACTCAAACTGAAAAGACTGCTGCACACGCTCGCATCAGCCGCTGCATAAAAAACACTGAGAGAAAAGTTGCCGGCACCGCTGATATTTGTGGAGTTCTTATATGTAAGTGAAGGGTCGCCAGCGCCAAAGGAGATAGTATTCAATGTGACATTAACATTGTAATCTGGGTTTGTGCTGGTGGCATTGCTAAAATTGCCAAGAACAACATTTCCATTCAGCGTAAAAGAACCCAAAGAGCATGAAAAAACAGGCTGGCTCTCAGAAGGATTGCTGAGCATGGAAAAGGAAAAGACAGCAACAGCTAATGCTACAACTGCAAAACAGAACACCACACTCTTTTTCATCCTGACTATGAGAAAACTGGCAGCACTATTTATAAACTTTTTCCCTTAACACGCCTGCCTGAAACACGCTTACTGCCTCTTAAAAACCATGCAAGAGCAATGGCAAGAGCAAAGCCAAAGACAGCAAGAGGCTTAATGGATGAAGAATCTGGGGCAGCAGGCTCTGAAAAAACCGGCTGGGCCGGCTGAGACGGCACAGGAGAAACAAAACTCTCATTTACCAAAGGCTTATTTGACTGATTGACAACTGTAAGTGACGGCAGCGAAGGCTTTAGAGGCTCAAGAGTTTCAGCAATTTTCTCTCCCGAAATTGCAAAAATGGAAAAGCCGGGAGTCTCAGCCTCATAAACGTGGCTTGAT
>JACPBT010000086.1 GCA_016180145.1 Candidatus Woesearchaeota archaeon
AAACGCCGGGACTGGGATTTGAACCCAGACACCCTTTCGGGAACAAGCTCGCTGCTTGCCGCATTTGCTCGCATATTCCAGGCCTACGCTGGCTTTTTCAGCCATTTGCGCGATACCAGATTACGCGATCCCGGCATGTGCTTGGGAAGTCTTTATCTTGTTTATAAATGTTTATAGGTTTACTTCAGTCCTTTCATCCCGCCGAGCTTTTTCATCATTTTTTCCATGTTTTTTGGTGAGCCGCCTTTGAGCATTTTTACCATTTTTTTGCTTTGTTTATGCTGTTTCAGGAGTTCTTTTATTTCCGATTCCGGCATTCCTGAGCCTTTGCTTATTCTTTGTATTCTTGCCGAGTCTATTATTTCAGGCTCTTCAAGCTCTTTTTTTGTCATGCTGTCCATTGCGATTTTCCATTTTTCCAATTTTCCTTCCTGCCCTTCAAGCATTTCCTTTGGCAGCCTCAGCTGCCCGAATCCGGGTATCATTTCAACTATTTTGCTTATCGGCCCCATTTTTTTTATTGCCTGCATCTGCTCGTAGAGGTCAAGCAGGCTGAATTCGCCTTTTAGCAGCTTTTTCTCCAAGTCCTGCGCTTCTTCCTCTGTTATGGCCTCTTTTGCTTTCTCAAGGAGCGTTTCAATGTCTCCCATGCCGAGCATTTTTCCTACGAATCTTTCAGGCACGAATCTTTCAAGGTCGTGTATTTTCTCTCCCACTCCTGTGAATTTTACTTTTGCCCCTGTTGCTGCGCATGCTGTGAGCGCTCCGCCCCCTTTGGCTGTGCCTTCCAGCTTTGTTACTATTACACCTGTTATCGCCTTTGCATTGTGGAACGCTTCTGCCTGTTTTTGGGCTGCCTGCCCTATGTCGCCGCTTATTACCAGCAGTGCTTCTTCCGGTTGTATTTTCTCCCCGAGTTCCTTCAGTTCTTCTATCAGCTCGCTGGAAAGTGCGTCTCTGCCTGCCGTGTCTATTATTGCTACGTCATACTTCTCAATCTCTTTTTTTGCGCTTTCATATATTTTCAGAGGTTTTTTCTCTTTTTTGTCGCCGAATACTTGTGCGTTTATCTGCTTTCCGAGCTGTTCAAGCTGCTCGTATGCGGCAGGCCTGTATGTGTCAAGCTGCACCAGTGCTGTTTTTAGCCCCCTTTTCTGGAAGTATGCTGCGAGCTTTGCCGCTGTTGTTGTCTTTCCGGAGCCGAACAGCCCAAGGAGCATTATTTTTGTCGGCTTTTTGTCTGTTTTTATCTCGCTTTCTTTTTCTCCGAGGAATTTTACAAGCTCCTCATATACTATCTTTATGAGCTGCTCTTTTTTTGTTATTCCCGGCAGGGTTTCTTCTTTTAGCGCCCTTTCCTTTATGCTTTTTGTGAGTGCAAGAACGAGTTCCACATTTACGTCTGCCTGCAGGAGCGCCCTTTGTATGTCTTTTGCAAGTTCGTTTATCAGCCTGTCATCTACGAAGATTGTTTTTGCTATCTTTTGCAGGCTTGCCTTCAGCGACTCGCCAAGCTTGTCCAGCACCATAATTAAATGTGCTTGAGCATCTTTTATAAATCTTGTGAGCAAAATTTATATATGTCAATGGCTCGTTTTAGCCAAAATGGACAGACTATCCGAAAAAAGATACATCCCTCCCGGATGGAGAGAAACCGAAGTTCCGGGAATGTATGTGCGGGATAGCCTTTTCCCTTATGCCGCCTTATCTAACAGAGAATTGGCACAAGTCTATCTTAAATCTCACGGCTCCCCGTTGGTGGCAAATGTATTACAAGGTCTTGATGACGGGACTTTGATTGCTAGACTTGTTCTTGCTGCAGCCTTTGACGGGTTGGATAAGCAGAATCCGGTGATTGCCGATTTGTATGCTGCTATGCTCTCCGGAGTAGAGGGTAGTCGTAAGTAATTTCTGAAGCTGAAAATTGGAGCGGGTAGCTACTTTTTTATCTCATTCTCTGTCTTTTTAAGGGCGTTGTCTACTGCGAAGAAGAGGTTTTTTTCAGTTACTGCTGCCGTGTACTGGGTGCCGTTGTCTACAATAAGGGCATGCACTTCATATTTTTCCGAGTGTTCCTGCTCGTGCACTCTTTTCATGCTTAGCTTTAGCAGTTCAAATTTTGCGCATTTGTTTGAGAAGTGCCTTGCGTATGTTCCGACAAGCTTCTTGACTACTATCATTGTTGCTGCTTCAAGCCCGCCGAAGCCGGTCAGCTGTATGTTTCCTCCAAGCGTAAGAGTATCGTCTTCCATGCATATTCCGAACCATGCTGCCTTTTAATATTTTTCGCTATTTTAGAAAGCGACATAAGTTTTGCATATATTCGCTTTCTAAAGTTCAGAAGACAAAACAAGAATATTCTGTCCAAAAACTTTTGTCTTCTGTTATTTGGTAGCGAATAAAAGTAATATTTTCTACGCCGTCAGTGACAGCAGGAAGTTTCCGAGGAAGAAGAATGCAAGGAAGTTGAATGTTATGTTCATTGCGAAAAAATATACTGCTTTTATCTTTGTTTCAAAGTCGCCGGGCAGAAGGTATACCGGCTGGCATATTCCGTTAAAAAGGAGTGTCATAAGAACTCCGAGAAGTACTATGTCCATCCCTGAAAGGAAGTATGCTGCAACTCCTATAACTCCTCTTGCAAACGCATAAACGAATGTGAACAGGTCCACTGCCGCGCTTATGACTTCTGATGCTATTGTTGTTGTTATTCCAAATATTGCACCTGCGACCGGCCCGTATGATATTGAGGTTATGACTGTGCCAAGCACTACAAGCTCTATTGCTGAGGGTATTCTTATCACGCGCTTGTATATTGTGGAGTATGATGCCGCTATGGCAAGAATGCTTACTGTTATTGCGCCTTTGAGGTCTTTTCCGAGGAACATGTAAAGCCAAAGCATAGCCATTGCCGGCACCACATATCTCCATTTAAAGAAGTAGTTTTCCTTTTTGGCGAATGCGCCTATGTTGATGGCGCCTTGCAGGAGCCTGTCGGACACGCTTATTTCCATTTTAACCCCAAATTGGAATGGATTGTGTCATTGTTTTTAAATGTTCTTCGGCAGTAAATGAAGGTGGGCCCAACCAGATTCGAACTGGTGACATCCAGCTGTCTTAGAACGTAGCCGTATAAGACTGGCGCTCTAACCAAGCTGAGCTATGGGCCCTTAGCTGTGGGGGTTGGCGTAGGATTTTGTTTATAAAAGTTGTGGAGTTAAGGCGTATGGTGTTGCATGTCGTTGTCCTTGCTCAAGGTAGGTCTGTATCTGTCCGAATGTTACTGCCGTAAGCATTCCGTAAGGTGTCCTGGGCTTGACAAATGCAACTTCTGTTGTTATGCTTTCAATGGTGGGAAAAGCTTCTGTTATTAATTGCAGCACTCTGTTTGGCATCACTCCTTTTGAGGCGTTTCTCGGTTGGCTGTATACTACCTTGACATTCCTGTGCCATGCCATGCAGTCTTCAATGTATTGCAGAAATTGCATGCGGAGTTTTCCGCTTCCGGTAAGCATAGGGTCAAATCTTGCGTTTAGTTTTATTTCTCTCCCGGTTGAGCACGTTTCCATTGAGAGATGTGCGCCCTGGTCGTCGTTTACAAGTTTTATTATTCTTCCCATCATTTTTACGCCGGTGGCTCGGTCGGTTCTTAGCATGTATTGTTCGGGGATGTTTTTTGCAGCTATGTCATCCAGCTGGAGAAGCCTTTCTATCAGTTCCTCAAGCTGCCTATCCATTCCAACAGGGTGTTCGCTCTCAGCTTATAAATAATTTGACAGAATGCGGCAGCCGGGATTTGAACCCGGGTGAGAGCCTCTTTGCTTGGAATGGCAAGGCCCTATCATAGCCACTAGATCACTGCCGCGCATGGGCCCGGCCAGATTCGAACTGGCGGCCTTCTCCGTGTAAGGGAGACGTCATAACCGACTAGACCACAGGCCCCTTATTAAATTGTTTGTGTTTCTCGGTTTTTTATAAATATTTGCTAAGCCGTTGCTGATGGCAATCTTTATATAGCTTTGCCGCTATTTTTGCGCTATGGAACAGGGTGCTGCGCATGACAGGATTCTTGACATTGTGGTTGAGAAAGATGAAGTCACATGGCAGACCATGATTTATGAGCTGGTTAAGCATGAGAGCATGAACCCCTGGGATGTTGATGTCACGCTGCTTGCAAGGCGCTACATCCAGATGCTTAAGAAGCTGAAGGAGCTTGATTTTCGTGTTTCAGGCAAGGTCGTCCTTGCTGCCGCCATTCTTCTGAAACTTAAGTCGCAGAAGCTTTTGCAGGACGATATTGGAGAACTTGACCGCCTTATGAGCGCTGAGGAGGTTCAGGCTGATGAGTTTTATGATGATTTGGAGGCATCTTCAGCAGGCGGTTTTGGTGTTTCTGAGGTTCCGCCGCTTCTTCCGAGGACGCCTCAGCCGAGGAAGAGGAAGGTTTCCATTTATGACCTTATGCTTGCCTTGCAGAAGGCTTTGGAGGTGAGGGACAGGCGTGTCCTGCGCAGGATTCCACACGTGAATGTGGAGGTTCCTCACAGAAGGGTTGATATAACCAAGCTTATAGGGGAGCTTTATGAGCGTATCAGGACGCATTTCTCTTCCGGCGAGACGCTTACTTTCAGCAGGCTTACTGAGGGCTTGGAGCGGGAGGCAAAGGTTCATCATTTTATGTCTCTTCTGCATCTTGCCCATGTTGAGCATAGGAAGGTTGACCTTGTCCAGACTGAGCATTTTGGGGAGATTGGCATCGTGCAGCCTTCTGACGCCCAAAAAGCGCAAAGTTTATAAATTAACCACTGTTTAGTAGTTCTTATGGTTTGGAAAAAGCGTCATGTGGATATTGCCGGGCTTACGGAGGATGTCATAGAGTTTGGACCAAAGGCAGCACTCTCGGAAAAAGGACTAAGGCTCCTGATAAAAGAAGCAGAGGAGATTGCAAGCCGTTTACAGGCTCGTGGCATTAGCATTCAGCCTTATGACATTCCATTTACATATCATGTTTGGCAGTCATCTGATGGAAACAATGTGCCTTACAGACGGTTGGCTGTTAAGGAGTTTGTAAATGCAGTTTCTCTTGAAAAAAGGGTTAATTGCACAACTGTGGAGGGCTTTAGGGAACTGATTCCTGAACTTAATGCTGAACGCCTGAGAAAAACCCCGATAAATGCCCATGGAACAACATTAGGCACATTAGTGCGGGATTACAGAATATCTGACTTAGTCATTGACCTTGTTGATAATGACGGGGAATTTAGTAAGATAAGGCGTGTAGGGCTTGCGCCTCATGATTTCGCTACTGTGCCGCAAAACTACTTGACTGATAAAAAAGGAAAACCGACTGATAATGCAAGAAGAATGACGGGGCTTTTAATAGCAAAGGTGGCTGAGCTTAACGGCGTGCAGGATTACCTTAGCCCCTCCGGGTTTGCGCTTGTTGCACCTCACCTTACTGCCCTTTCTTTTAAGACTTTGCCCATAAATATCTGGGAAACTACTACCGGCTCATTGCTGCATCACGCCTATTCTGACAGCCCTTACCATGCTGTCCGCGACTGGGCAGAGCATCACCACCCTGAACTGCTTAGCCAGATAGCTTACAGGACATTTTTGCATACTGTTCGTTGAATGCAGGTTATCTTTTTGCAATAATCCCGCCTAACCAGTAAGATTTAAAAATGAGGGGCGGCTTCTTTGCTATAGCGCCTCGTTGGTGTAGTCCGGCCAATCATCCGGCCCTCTCGCGGCCGGGACCTGGGTTCAAATCCCAGACGAGGCATTATAACCCTACAAAAGGGAAATATTTATATATTTGTAGGGTTACGCAATTTTTATGGCGTTTATAAGCAAAAAAACCCTCAGGGGAAAAGCAAGATACTACCTTGAGAAGTCAATAAGGCTTCCTGATGGAAGGGTGAAGAAGTTTTCAGTTTACTTAAAGAATTACAAACCAGACTCAAGGTTTGAAGAACTTAACCAATATGAAAACCAGCTAAGCAAAAAGGCACGCAACTTTCTGATAGGATATGCGGGAGATTTTTACAGGAAATCAGGAACATTCAGCAAAGAAACCCTGAGAGCGCTTGAGGAACGAAAGCTTGAGTATCGGGAACTCGTAAAAAAAATAAGTGAGAAGCAACTTCAGGATGTAATCGACAGGTTTGCAGTCAACTTCACTTACGAATCAAACGCTATAGAGGGCAATTCACTGACGCTGAAAGACGTAGCCATTGTTTTGCATGAGAAAAAAACGCTGGAAGGAAAAGACCTTCGCGAAATTTATGAGACTCTTAACACCAGAGAGGCAATGAAGCTTATTTTTTTGAACAAGCTGAAAGTAAACGAGGAAGACATAATTAAGCTGCACAAAATCCTTGTAAAGGATACTGGTGTGGCTGCCGGCTACAAAAAACTGCCGAACTTCCTGCTTGGCCGGGCAGTAAAAACAGCATCTCCTGAGACGGTAAAGGAAGAAATGGAGGCGCTGATAAGCTGGTATCATGAAAACAGGGACTTGCACCCGCTCCAAAGAGCAGCCATATTTCATGGGAAGTTTGAGAAGATGCACCCATTTGAGGATGGCAATGGCAGGGTAGGAAGGCTGTTGATTAACATAATGTTGATAAGCTATGATTACCCGCCACTGATTATAAGAAAAACGCACAGGTTATCCTACCTAAAATGTCTGGAAGCTTTTGACAGGGGTTACGAAGATAAACTGAACAGGTTCCTTATAGAGAAATACAAGCATACTTATGAGAAGTTCTTCCGGGTATACGTCAAATACCTCAAAAGTCTATAATTATCAACAAAAAAGGGAATGTTTCCATACGAGGCGTATCTTTTACTCACAATACGCCGGGAGCGGGGTTTGAACCCGCAGGACCTTTGGCAAAGTTCAGGCGTCTATCTGTTTCGCCTTTTTCTTTTTGTTCATCTTTAGGGCGAGCCTTTGAAAGCGCTGGCTTTAGCCCGTAAGCAGTTTACTGCCGTTCTGACAACTTGTCGTCTAAAGCAACCCTGTCAGCAGTTACAAAAATTAAAAACCCCGACAGCAGCAGAGCCGTGGGGTGTGAAACCAATTTGAGCAATCAAATGATTTATATATTCGGAGTTTTCTTTTTCTGGCTTATGGGAGAACCGCTTGTTGAGGCGAAGAAGCAGCTTTCTTCTGCTGCGAAGGTGCTTGGTATTGGCGGTAAGCTTCTTTCTGCCCTTTCTGAGCCTGTGCGTGTTTTGTCTGATGATATTCCTGTAAAGCTTGAGAATGGCAGTGTGCAGGATTTTAATGCCTATCGTGTGCAGCATAATGATGCCCTCGGTCCTTTTAAGGGGGGCATTCGTTTTCATCCTGAAGTCAACCTTGATGAGGTTAAGGCTCTGGCTATGTGGATGACATGGAAATGCGCCCTGATGAATCTGCCTTTTGGAGGCGCTAAGGGTGGCGTCATTGTTGAGCCTAAGAAGCTTTCAGGGCGTGAGCTTGAAGCTCTGAGCAGGGGTTATGTGCAGAGCTTTGGCGAGTTTCTTGGCCCGGATAAGGATGTTCCTGCGCCTGATGTTTATACTAATGCCCAGGTCATGTCATGGATGCTTGACGAGTTTGAGAAGCTGAAAAAGCGTCACTCTCCCGGCGCATTTACGGGCAAGCCTCTTGAGCTTGGCGGCATCAGGATTCGTGACGAGTCTACAGGGCTTGGCGGCTTTTTCGTTATTGAAGCATGTGCAAGGCGTTTTGGGTTTAAGCCCAGGTCAACGTCTGTTGCGATTCAGGGTTTCGGGAATGTTGGCTTTAACATTGCCGGTTTCCTTCACGAAGCAGGCTTTAAGGTGGTTGCTCTTTCAGACTCCTCTGGCGCTGTTTACAGCAAGGCGGGGTTTTCTCCTGCTGACATGATGAAGTGCAAGACAGCTAAGGGGAAAATTGCTGAGTGCTATGCTACGGGCAGTGGCTCTGGAACGGCGATTTCAAATGAGGAGCTTCTTGAGCTTGATGTTGATGTGCTTATTCCTGCTGCGCTTAGCGGCCAGATAACCTCAAAAAATGCCAATGATGTCAAGGCGAGGCTTGTTGTTGAGATGGCTAATGGTCCGTTGACTAATGATGCTGACAGGATTCTTGGTGAGAAGAAGGCTGTTGTTGTTCCTGACATTCTTGCGAATGCAGGCGGTGTTACCGGCAGCTACTTTGAGTGGGTTCAGAATAATTATGGCTATTACTGGAGCTATACCGAGTCTTTTGAGCGCCTTAAGGAGCTTATGTCTTCTGCAGTGGAGCGTGTATTCAGTGCCTCCTCTGAGAAAAAAACGAACCTCAGGGATGCTGCTTATATGCTTGCTGTTTCAAGGGTTGCAAGGGCTGTTGAGCTTAGGGGTTCACTGTAAGAATTTCATCACTGTTGTCTGGCTTATGCGCAGTATGTTTTCCTTTGCCTGTTTTTCTTTGAATTCGGGTTCTATGTCAAGGCATGTTCCCCCGCTGCAGAAGCGTTTCCGGATTGGCACACCTTTTTCTATCATTGTGGTTATGTATTCCTTGACTATCGGCAGTTCCTCGCCAAGGTAGCAGGCTATTGTTTCGTAGGTTGCCTGTTTCTCCGCTTCAGTGTATAGGAGCAGGAATATTTTCTTTTCCGTTTCAGTAAGTCTTATGCTGGTTTGTTCGTTGTCTGTTATGGGCATTCCTGTTATTCTTGCGGTTATTGCTTCTATCTGCTCAATGCGCTCGCTGATTTTTCTTAGTTTGTCGTCAATTCTTGCCATGTATTCGTAGTTTGCGTGCAGTTCGTTTGTGTTGTCGTTTATGCTTTCCCTGTGCTCGTCAAGTTCGTCTTTTATGCTTGCGAATGCCATTGTGAAAGACTGTTTGAGCCTTTCAGTGTCAGAAATATTTGCATTAAGTATTGCTTCTTTCACTATGATACCACCCCAACATTTCATGCTTTCTCTCGGCCGTTTATATACTTTTCCATTCTCCAAAATACTTTTTTGAATTGGGCAGTTTGCGAAGCAACAATTAAATAGCAGTTGTTGGTTATGTTTGCTATGCTTTCAAAATCTTCTCTTGCAATTCGCCTGTCAAGGCTTTCTGCCTTTGATTCGCCAAAGCTTCTTTCAGAGCAGTATTCTACTGATTCTGAGGCTGCTGCTGATGCTTTGTGGTTTGCCTGCATGCAGGGCGACATAAAAGATAAAGTGATTGCCGATTTTGGCTGCGGGACCGGCATTCTTGGAATTGGCTGCCTTCTTCTCGGCGCTGAAAAGGTTTATTTTGTTGATAATGACAATAGCGCGCTCGCAACAGCTGTTGTTAATATTAAGCGGTTAAAATTGGAGGGCTACGAAATTATAAGCAGCGAAATAAGCAGGTTGCATATAAAGACTGATGTTGTTGTTCAGAACCCCCCTTTTGGCACCAAGCTGCGCCATGCTGACCGCGCATTTCTTCTGAAGGCTTTTGAGACCGCAGATGTTGTTTACTCATTTCATAAGTCTTCAACAAAGGATTTTGTGGTCGGGCTTTGCAGGCAGAATGGCTTTGCCGTCACCAACATAATTGATTGCCGGCTTCAGGTTAAGCACCAGCACGCTTTCCACAGACAAAGGATTAAAAGGATTAATGTTTCGCTGTTCAGGATTCAGAAATCATGACTGCCTTCTGCCGTGTTTCTTCATAAGCGCATACTGGACTGCCATGCTCAGCCGGCCTATAACAATGCCTGCTGCAAATATTACCGCATAGATTACGTAGTTTAGCTGTGGCATGCTTTATTTTACCTGCTCGTATCTGTCAGCATATTGCCGAAAGTATTCATCAGTGATTTAAGTATTCATCAGCGATTAATAAGGCTAGAGGTCCTATAGCCTCTAAAGCCTTTGCAATTTCTTCACGACCTACATACGCCTGAGTGGCTGGATGGATTTGTATTGCGCTGGAGTCTACATCTATTATTGACGCTGCCGGCTTGCCTCCAGCTTCAACAATAAACAGCTCAACTGTGTGGTTTAGCCGCAGTACGGGATAGGTGCTGCCTGATAAGAATCCATTATAAATTCCAAGCACTCCTTTTAACAGGCATTTTTGTTCATTGGTTGGAAATCCTGAAGGAAATTGGTCAAACCCGGTGAGAAGCACTAATTCTCCCAAGTCTGCTGCCATTAACCTGGCAACATTTTGATTGGTGAAAGCTTCAGAATCTTCAAGGCTTAGCCCTGCTGATGTGCCGGTCATCTTAACATGGGAATGTTTGGCGGTTTTATAAAGTTTTTCCCTGCTGGCAGCGAACGTAAGTAATCGTTCATCATTGCCCTGCCAATCATGGGTAGTTGGTGTTTCCGTTGACTGTATTAGGGACAGCTTCATCAACGAATGCCGCCTGAATGGGCGTGTAGCCGATGTTTCCATTGACTATCGTATTCTTGCCAGGACCTTGAATGGCTGGCTTTGCAACAAGTGTTTACTGTAACCTGCAAAGGGGATGTTGCTTCAATATTTAAAGATTGTTAATGCGGATTTCAAATGTCGCGGGTTACTATAACTACTCGCAGCAGCAGTAGTCACTACTACGACTAATAAGCCACTGCAATTGCTATTACTGCAAATAATCCCACTTAACTTGAAATCATCTCACCAGAGTAAAATTTTTAAATAGGCTGCTGTTGCTTTTGTCTTATGAAAGGAACTCCTTCAATGGGCAAGAAGTCCGGCAAGAAGAACATGATTCATTGCCGCAGGTGCGGTGGGCGCACTTATCATTTCTCCAAGCGTGCGTGCAGCAGTTGCGGCTTTGGCAAATCCAAAACATTGCGTTCTTACAGTTGGCAGAAGAAGTGAGTTGTTAACTGTCTTTCGGTTGAACCTTCTTTAAGATTATCTTTTCTTCATTCTGCTTGAATGTTATATGGAATTGCTCAAAGAAGCCGTTTCTCCCGAGGATTGGAGGCACATTTAAGTTGGTATTCTGCATTACAAGTGTAACCAGCGAAATGTCGTATTTTTCATGCTCGTTTTTAATGGCAAATGAAAAATTTGCTTTCTTAACTTCAATCTCGCCCCCTATTCCTGCTGTCGTTCCCGTTTCAGTGTCCTTCTCGTTAAGTCCAAGCAGCAGGGCGAGGTCTTTAGGCATCAGAGACATGTCTGCTCCTGAGTCAACAAGTGCAAAAATTTTCAGCAGCCTGCCGTTTTTGCTTTGTGCATATACTGGGATTATTGGCGCTTTTCTTAGTGTTCCATCCGACCTTTTCCAGTTATGGTATTTGAAAATCATCATTTTTAGAATATTAGCGTATCCTCTTTCGGGATTTTCAGGATGGTTGGCGTTTTCCTGCATTTGTTTATATCGCTTTCCAATTTAGTCAGGTTTCTGGAGTGTGCAATTACTTGGTCATCGCATATGACTACCCATTCGCCAGCAAACTTTTCCAGTTCCTCATCCGAAAGTAATGTTGTTTCTTGAGCCATATGCTTATATTGGTAAGTGTGGTTTTAATAACTTTTCTATTTGCGGCAGGTAGAATCGTATTTTTTGCTTCTTCATCAGGCATTCTTCAAAAGAGTTTTAGGTTTTGTAATACAGTCACCCTCCTGAGTAACATAAATTATTTTAACACCCTTATTCTCAATGCGGTTAATATCTTCTTTCTTAAGCCATTCTTTGTTTTTTTGATTGGGCTTACGTGAATGAAAGCAGATTACATAACCTTGTTTTTTTATCTTTTGCCCGACTAATTTCTTACAGCTTTTTGTGATGGCATCCTTGCATTTCTTAAGACTTTGGTGATGTTTTATTTCAATTAAACGTGACTTCTTGATTTTTCCATTCAAAGAATAGCCCTCTTTAGAAATTAAGATTTCATCTTCATTTATTAGTGCAAGGTCAGCTAATTTACTACTCTTGCCTGGGAGATGATATTGCACTTCGGTATGAACGGTAGATATCCTTACAAGTTTTTTGCTTGTTTGCTCAGATTTAACTTTCTTAAACTTTT
>JACPBT010000090.1 GCA_016180145.1 Candidatus Woesearchaeota archaeon
GCTTTCTGCTTAAAGTCGCTGCCGGCAAACATGGCTCTGAACAGGGAGCGGCTTGCGATAATCTGTGAGTCTATAAGCATCTTTTGCTGCTTAAAATAGCGGCTATCCTGCTTCAGCTTTTTAGCGTATAGCTCAACATATTCCAAATCAGATAGGGATTTCATTTTGGTTCACGCATTACAAGAGGCTCAAACTTCTTAAATTTTTTTTCTGTTAGCATACCTGAAAAGATTGTTCTTAAATGGCTGGCATCAGCAAAATCCTTTCCGCTGCCAAGAATCCTTTCTTTGTATAGGATTTCAAATTCGATGGGGGGTGTTTTAAATCTGAAGTCTGCAATTCTCATTTTTTGCGGATGGCTGAACTCAAAGAGTTTTGTCGTGTCCTTTTCGTTAATAGGTATGAATTCTATGTTTGGAAAGAGCTGGTGTTTGAGGGCAAATCTAATGCGCTGTTTCTCCTTAATATATTGGTACACTTCTTCAAAGGTGTCTCCCTGATAGCACCAGAAGCCCGCATCAGTTAAATCTTTGAACAAGTTGTTAAATAGAGGTTTGTCTGGCAATGGAACGAGAATATCAACATCTTCCGTTGCTCTTGTCCTGCCTGTAGCGATGCTTACATAGCCGCTCACTATAAGGTAATCAGTGTGCTTGGTAAGGACGTCAAGAAACTTTCTGACAAAACAGTCAAGCTCCGTCATTTCCCGATGCAAGAATATAACATCTCCTTCAACAGTATACGCCTCAGGCATAAGAACAGGCATGCTCAGAAGCTATATAAAAGTTTAGTATGAAATGCCGGTGGCGTGATTTGAACACGCGACCGCTACGTATCGCCTGCTGAGTGTTCAGTCATTGACTTGCGTCTCTTTGCTCATCAATATGAGCGTAGCACTCTAACCAGGCTGAGTTACACCGGCATCAAAGCTGCGGCAGCAGAAGCAGTTTTATAAAGGTTTCTTAGTTGGCGGCGCTCAGTAGAAATCAGGCAGCCAGCTCCCTTTTTACCGCTTCATGAACTTCCTGCTTCTGCTTTTCGTCTTTGAACAGGTTTTTGTGCCATGCCTTTAGCCCGTCATCTTTGTATCTTGGTATCACATGGAGGTGTGCGTGGAATACTTCCTGCCCTGCCGCTTCCCTGTTGTTCATTCCTATGTTTATGCCGTCCGCTTTTGTTGCTTTCATTACTGCCGGGGCGATTTTCTTTGCCGCAGCTATCATCTGCCTTGCTGTTTCTTCGTCAGTGTCAAATATGTCTGTTGTGTGCTTTTTTGGCATTACAAGGGCGTGCCCCGGATGCACGGGGAATATGTCAAGTAATGCCATTGTATTGTCGTCTTCATATAGCTTGTAGCAGGGAAGCTCCCCTTTTGCTATTCTGCAGAATATGCACTCTCCCATTTTATTGCGTATGGAAGCTGAATAGTTTATAAAGTTTTTTTCTGTAATTGATGCTGCCGTTCATTTTACCCGAACCATGGCAGCCATTTTACGGTTCTTATCATTGTTGTTATGTTGTGCCCATACATGGTTACGAGAACTCCTGCTACTACCAGTGTTCCTCCCATGAATTCTCTCGTGGTTGGGATGTCGTGGAAGCCGGATATGAGCAGAGCATAGACTATTACAATGAACGGGTCAAGCGTCCTTATTATTGCGACTTTTGATACGTCCACAAGCTCAAGCGCCTTGTAGAAGAATACGAAGCCGAGGATTGCGTTTATCGCTATCGCAATGAAAAGCAGGGGAAGCTGGCTTATGGGAAACGGCTGGAGCTTTGAGAATGCTGCTGCGTATGCGAGTAGGAACATTGCCGTGAATATTGTTCTTATGCTTACAAGTGTCAGCGGGTCTATTTTCTTGACATATACTTTTGACAGGACCTGGTGCGTTGCGATTGCAAGCGAGGCTGCAAGGGCGACAAGCGTCCCCATCTTGAGGTAGTCGCCGTTTGCAAAGCTTATGACAAATGCGCCGACGAGGGCTATTGTCATGCCTGCTATGTCATGTATGTGCAGTTTTTCCTTGAGGAATATTATGCCCAGTATTATTATGAATATCGTGCTGAATCTGACAAGGAAAGCCGTGAGTGTTGGTCCTGTTATGTTTATTGCCTGGAACCAGAATCCTGCTGCAATCGCGTTTGCCCCTCCTATTATCAGTCCGTCTTTCCAGTGCTCCCTGAATGTCTTTATTGTCTTTTTGCTGTTTTTTGCAAGGAGGATTGTTATTGATATGGCAAAGGCTATTCCAAACCAGAGTGTGTTGAGTGTTTCGGGGTTTGTGTATTCAAGGAAGTGCTTTGCGAATATGAACCCTGTTGAAAGGAACAAAGAGGAAAGGGCTGCGTATATTAATCCTGCGTTTTTCATAAAAGGTCATCTTGCAAAAATTA